>CAYMFV010000107.1:0-8245 GCA_964389745.1 uncultured Planctomycetales bacterium
GGGCTGATGGACCCCCACCTCATCCGCGCCGTCCTCACCATCCTGGTCGCCTTCGGGCTGATGATGACCCTGGCGGCGGGCATGACCCTGGTCGAGCGCCGCTTCTCGGCGGCTCTCCAGGAGCGCTACGGCCCGAACCGGGTCGGGCCCTTCGGGCTGCTGCAGCCGATGGCCGACCTGATCAAGTTCGTGTTCAAGGAGGAGTTCGTCCCCGGGCAGGTCAACCCCCTCCTCTTCCGCCTGGCCCCGGCCTTCACCGCCATTCCGGCCATGCTCACCTTCGCCGCCATCCCCTTCGGCTTCCTCGCCGGCGAGCCCCTGGTGGTGGCGGACATCGACGTCGGCCTGGTCTTCGTCCTGGCCATCGGCTCCCTGGCGGTGTACGGCACCATCCTGGGCGGCTGGTCCAGCAACAGCAAGTACTCCCTCCTCGGCGGCCTCCGGGCCACGGCCCAGATGGTCTCCTACGAGATCTCCCTGGTCCTCTCCCTGGTGGCCGTGGTGGCGGTCAGCGGCAGCCTGCGCCTGAGCGAGATCGTCCTCGTCCAGGACGCGCTGTGGAACGTCTTCCGCCAGCCCCTGGCCGCCCTGGTCTTCCTGGTGACCATGTTCGCCGAGACCAACCGCCATCCCTTCGACTTCGCCGAGTGCGAACCGGAGCTGGTGGGCGGCTTCCACACCGAGTACTCGGGCATGCGCTTCGCCATGTTCTTCCTGGGCGAGTACATCGCCATGGTGGTGATGTCCGCCCTGATGGCGGTGTTCTTCTTCGGCGGCTGTGACGTGCCCTTCCTGGCCATCGCCGACACCCCGTGGTGGCTCGGCGCTGCGGCCATGCTGGCCAAGACCGGCTTCTTCCTGCTGCTCTTCGTCTGGGTCCGCTGGACACTACCCCGCTTCCGCTACGACCAGCTCATGTGGCTGGGCTGGCGGGTGCTCCTGCCCCTCTCCCTCCTCAACCTGGCCGTGACCGGTACCGTGCTGGCCTTCCAGGGGCCCGTGGGAGGTGCGTCGTGATTCGCAAGGAACGCAGCCTCTCCCTGGCCGAGCGCCTCTTCCTGCCCGCCATCGCCAAGGGCATGCTCCTGACCCTGCGGGCCGCCTTCCGGCCGCGCTTCACCCGCCAGTACCCGGAGGAGCCTCTGCCCAAGACGCCGGCCACCCGGGGCCAGCCCCGCCTGGTGCGCCGGGACGACGGTGCCCCCCAGTGCGTGGCCTGCGGCCTGTGCGAGTACGCCTGCCCGGCCTACGCCATCACCATCGACGGCGGCGAGACCGAGCGGCCCATCGAGCGGGAGCCGAAGCACTTCGAGATCGACATGCTGCGCTGCATCCTCTGCGGCTTCTGCGAAGAGGCCTGCCCGAAGGACGCCATCTTCATGAGCCAGGAGCTGGAGATGGCCGCCTACCGGCGGGAGGACCACGTTCTCGGCCTCGAGCAGCTCCTGCGTCCGGCGGCGGAGTTCGAGGAGCGCATGCGCTACGTCCGCGGCATCCACGACCGCTGGCAGGACACGCCCCTGGCGCCCGCCGCCCAGGAGGGCAGCAAGGCCCTCCTGGACGCTGCGGCCGATGGCCGCGTGCCCGACGGCCTCGCCGTCCGGGACCGGACTGAGGCCCTGGAGTCCCCCGCCGGGATCCCCGATCGCTTCCTGCCGGAGGACCGGTCCTGACCATGGTCCCCTTCCTCTTCTACCTCTTCGGTGCCGGCGCCCTCCTCGCCGCCGCCAACGTCGTCCTGCGCCGCCAGCCGGTGCCGGCCGCCGTCTGGCTGGTGGTGTGCTTCTTCTTCCTGGCCGGCGAGTTCCTGGTCCTGGGCTTCCCCTTCCTGGCCGCCATCCAGGTGCTGGTCTACGTGGGGGCGATCATGGTCCTCTTCCTGTTCGTGATCATGCTCCTGGACCTCCGCGGCCTGCAGCCCCTCCACGGTCAGGCCCGGGTCGCGGCCGGCGCCGGCGCGGCCATGATCCTGGTGGCCCTGGCCGTGGTGGCCGCCACCGGCCGGCCGGCCGTGGCGGCGGCCGGGGAGGAGACCCTCGGGCTGGACGCCTTCACCGCAGCCCTCTTCGGCGACTGGCTCCTGCCCTTCGAGCTCACCTCCCTGCTCCTGCTGGCGGCCATCGTCGGTGCCCTCACCCTGGGTCGCAGTCCCCGGAAGCTGCCGGAAGAGGAGCTCCGATGATCCCCCCCGCCCACGTGTACGTCCTGGCCGCCCTCCTCTTCGGCCTGGGGGTGGCCGGCTTCCTGCGCCAGCGCAACGCCCTCCTCGTCCTCATGGCGGTGGAGCTGATGCTCAACTCGGCGAACCTGGTGTTCCTGGGCGCCGCCCGGGAGCAGGCCTCGGTGGCCGGGGCCATGATGCCCCTCTTCCTCATCGTGGTGGCCGCCGCCGAGGCCGCCGTCGGCCTCGGCCTGGTGATCATCCTCTTCCGTCGCAAGCAGACGACGGACGTCCAGGCGCCCCGCATGCTCAAGGACTAGACCGGTGGAAGCTCCCTGGCTCTGGCTGGTACCGCTCCTGCCGCTGCTCGGCGCCGCCGGCAACGGTCTCCTCCACGCCCGCACCCTCTGGCGCCGGGCCCGGGCGCCGGAAGGCACCACGGTGCCCGGTCCCGAGCGGGCCAGCGGTCTCCTGGGGACGCTGGTGGTGGCCGCCTCCTTCGCCGTGGCCGTGGCCGCCTTTCTGGTCCTCCGGGGGCTGCCCCCGGAGCAGCGGGTCCTGACCGCCCACCTGGCGCCCTGGATCCAGGCCGGCGCCCTGGACGTCTCCTGGTCCCTCCTGGTGGATCCCCTGAGCGCCACCATGATGCTGGTGGTGACCGGGGTCAGCGCCCTGATCCACCTGTACTCCACGGGCTACATGCACGGCGACCCGGGGTTCGCCAGGTACTTCGCGTACCTGAACCTCTTCGTCGCCATGATGCTGGTCCTGGTCCTCTCGGACACCCTGCTGGGGCTGTTCCTGGGCTGGGAGGGCGTCGGGCTCTGCTCCTACCTGCTGATCGGCTTCTGGTACGAGGACGGGCTCAAGGCCGACGCCGCCCGCAAGGCCTTCATCGTCAACCGCATCGGCGACTTCGGCTTCCTGGTGGGCATGTTCCTGCTCTACTGGGGCGGCGCCGGCACCCTGGGCTTCGCCGGTGTCAACGAGGCGGCGATGGACGGCACCATCCCCGCCGGCCTCCTGACCCTGGCCGCAGTCGGGCTGTTCGTGGGCTGCACGGGCAAGTCGGCCCAGATCCCCCTCTTCGTCTGGCTGCCCGACGCCATGGCCGGCCCGACCCCGGTCTCGGCCCTGATCCACGCCGCCACCATGGTCACGGCCGGCGTCTACCTGGTGGCCCGCATGGCCGACACCTTCGCCGCCGCCGGCATCCTGCCCGTGATCGCGGTGGTCGGCACCCTGACCGCCCTCCTGGCCGCCACCATCGGCCTCGCCCAGCGGGACATCAAGAAGGTCCTGGCCTACTCCACGGTCAGCCAGCTCGGCTACATGTTCCTGGGCCTGGGCGTCGGCGCCTTCTCGGCGGCGGTCTTCCACCTGGTGACCCACGCCTTCTTCAAGGCCCTCCTCTTCCTGGGTGCCGGCTCGGTGATCCACGCCATGGGCGGCCGCCAGGACATGCTCGGCATGGGCGGCCTGCGCCGGCGCATCCCGATCACCTGGACGACGATGCTGGTGGGCGCCCTGGCCCTGGCGGGCATCCCGGGCTTCGCCGGCTTCTTCTCCAAGGACGAGATCCTCTTCCGGACGGCCACCGGACCGACGGCGCCCTGGCTCCTGTGGGCGGTGGGCGCCGGCGGCGCCCTGCTGACGGCCCTGTACACCGGTCGTCTCCTGGCCCTGACCTTCCTGGGCAAGCCGCGCTTCGACGCGGACGAGGTCCACGTCCACGAGTCGCCGCCGAGCATGACCGTGCCCCTCCGGGTCCTGGCGGTGCTCTCGGTGCTGGGCGGGCTGCTCGGCATCCCCCTCCTCCTCCATCCCCTCGAGACCTGGCTGGCGCCGGTGGTGGAGGAGGCCGCCGTGGCCACCCGGGGCGAGGCCCACCCGGACCATCTCCTGGAGATCGGCCTCCTCGTGGTCGGTTCCGCGATCGGCCTCGCCGGCCTGATCTGGGGGGTGCGCCGCTTCCAGCGGGACGTGGCCGGCCAGCAGGCCGCCCTGGATGCGCCCCGGGGCCTGCAACGTGTCCTCGCCGGGGCCTGGTTCGTCGACGAGCTCTACGCCGCCGTCGTCCTGGCCCCCCTCAAGGCCCTGCGGGTGCTCTGCGCCGCCTTCGACACCTTCGTCATCGACTTCGTCGTCAACGCCCTGGCCAGCCTCTCCCGGCGCCTGGGCCAGGTGGTCCGGAGGGTCCAGAGCGGCGGCGTCGGCGACTACGCCCTGTGGTTCGGCCTGGGCGCGGCGGTGATCGTCCTGACCCTCTACCTCGGAGCCCGCGGCTGATGAACGAGGCCCTCCTGCCCCTGCTGGTCGCCGTGCCCCTGGTGGGTGCCCTGGTGGTGCTGTTCACCCCCGCCACCGACCGCTCCCTGCGCCGGGTGGCCATGCTCTTCGCCCTGGTCACCGCCTTCCTGGGCATCCTGGTCTTCCTCTGCTTCGACTCCCGCCAGGCCGGCTTCCAGTTCCGCTACGAGGCCGACTGGTTCCCCCTGCCAGGAGCGGGCCACACCACCCTGGCCCTGGGCGTGGATGGCCTGTCGGTGCTGCTCGTGGCCCTGAGCGCGGTCCTCATGCCCATCGTCCTGGTGGCGGCCCCGGGCCACATCCACCACCGGATCCGGGAGTTCCTGTTCTGGGCCCTGCTCATGGCGGGCGGGATGCTCGGCACCTTCCTCGCCCTGGACCTGGTCCTCTTCTACGTCTTCTGGGAGCTCTCCCTCATCCCCCTGTACTTCATGATCGGCATCTGGGGGGGGGAGAACCGGATCTACGCCACCATCAAGTTCGTCCTCTACACCCTGGTGGGCTCCCTGCTCATGCTGGTGGGCCTGATCCGGGTGGCCCTGTGGGCCGGCACGACCAGCGTCCCGGAGCTCCTGGCCCGGGCCGACATGCCCCGGGAGCTGCAGCTCTTCGCCTTCGCCTGCTTCGGCCTGGGCTTCCTCATCAAGGTGCCGGTCTTCCCCTTCCACACCTGGCTGCCCGACGCCCACGTCCAGGCGCCGACGGGCGGCTCGGTGATCCTGGCCGGCGTGATGCTGAAGATGGGCACCTACGGCCTGATGCGCTTCGGGGTGCAGATGTTCCCGGCGGCGGCCGTGGCCTGGGCGCCCTGGCTGATGGTCCTGGGGGTGGTCGGCATCCTCTACGGCTCCCTGGTGGCCTGGGCCCAGCGGGACCTGAAGAAGCTGGTGGCCTACTCCTCGGTGGCCCACCTGGGCTTCGTCGTGGTGGGCATCTTCGCCTTCACCCCGGCGGCCCTCCAGGGGGCCGTCCTCCAGGGCCTGAACCACGGCATCAGCACCGGCGCCCTCTTCCTCCTGGTGGGCGTCCTCTACGACCGGCTCCACACCCGCCAGCTCAAGGACTTCGGCGGCCTGGCCCGGAGCTTCCCGGACTTCGCCTTCTTCCTGGTCCTGGCCACCCTGGCCTCGGTGGGCCTGCCCGGGACCAACGGTTTCGTCGGCGAGGCCCTGATCCTCTTCGGGACCTTCGCCCGGCACCCGGTGCTCGCCGCCTGCGCCGCCCTGGGGGTGGTCCTCGGCGCCGTATACATGCTGGGCATGGTCCGGGAGGTCCTGCACGGTCCGATCACCCGGGAGGAGAACCGGCGGCTCGAGCCCATGAAGCTCCGGGAGTGGAGCGCGCTCGTGCCCCTGGCCGCCGCCATGCTCTGGATCGGCCTCTACCCCCGGCCATGCCTGGACCGCACCCGGCTGGCCTGTGAGGACCTGGCGCAACGGGTCGCCCCCTGGCTGGAGCAGCAGGAGGAGGAGGCCTCCCTGCCGGCCCCCCCCCTGGCCCTGGACCCCGCGGAGGAGCGCTGATGCAAGCCTACGCCCTCACCGCCGCCGACTGGAGCCTGGCCGCCCCCCTCCTGTGGGCCTCGGGCACCGCCCTCCTCATCCTCCTCCTGGACGCCTTCCGGCCCCGGCCCGTCATCGAGGCGGTCCTCGGCCTCCTGGGCCTGGCCGGCGCCGCCTGGTCCTGCCTGCCCCTCCTCCAGGGCGAGACGGCCGGCTTCACCGTCGCCGGCGGCAGCCCGATGCTCGTGGTCACACCGGCCCTGGCCGCCTTGGCCCTGCTCTGCTTCGGTGCCGCCATCCTGGCCGGTTTCCTGGCCTGGCGGAACCTCACCCGCTACGAGGGCGGGCGCCACGCCACGGCCTTCTGGACCCTGCTGCTGATCACGCCTGTGGGCATGGCCGTGACCCTCTGGGCCGGCCACTTCGCCACCCTCTTCCTGGGCATCGAGACCCTCTCCCTGCCCCTCTACGTCCTGGCCGCCCTGCGCCGGAACGAGGCCGACTCCATCGAGGCCGGCCTCAAGTACTTCCTCCTGGGCGCCTTCGCCTCCGGCTTCCTGGCCTTCGGCATGGCTCTGCTCTACGCCGCCACGGGGCGCATGGACCCGGGCGCGGTGGCCGCCGCCGCCGGCGCCGGTCCCCTGGCGGTGGTGGGACTCGGGATGATGCTCGTGGCCGTCCTCTTCAAGGTGGCCGCCGCCCCCTTCCACCTCTGGGTGGCCGACGTCTACCAGGGCAGCCCGACCCCGGTCACCGCCCTGATGGCCACCGGCACCAAGGCCGCGGCCGCGGCCGCCCTCCTGCGCTGGGCTCCCGGCGCCGACCTCCTCGGCGCCAGCGGCTGGGCGGCCCTGGCCACCCTGACCCTGGTGGTGGGCAACTTCACCGCCCTCAACCAGGACAACCTGAAGCGGATGCTGGCCTTGTCGGGGGTGGCCCACGTGGGCATCCTCCTCTACGCCTTCGCCGCCCGGGCGGCTGGCGTCGCCCTGGCCGAGTCCTGGTCCACCCTGACCTTCTACCTGGTGGCCTACGGCCTGGCGGCCCTCACTGCCTTCGGCGCCCTGGAGCTCCTGGAGCGGCGCACCGGCGGCCGCAGCGACGGCGAGGCCCTCCGGGGCATCGCCCGGCGCCAGCCCTTCCTGGGCGGCCTCCTTGCCCTGGCCCTCCTGTCCCTGGCCGGGGTGCCCCTCACCGCCGGCTTCCTGGCCAAGTACTTCGTCTTCGTCGGCCTGCTCCGGGCTGGCCTGGTGCTGTGGGCGGTGATCGGGGTGCTCCTGACCCTCTTCTCCTTCGCCTACTACCTCCGGGCCCTGGTGCAGCTCTTCATGGTCGAGCCGTCCCGGGAACGGCCCGTGGCCGTGGTGGCCGACCCGGCCGCCGCCGTGGCCCTCCTGGTGCCCGCGGCCCTGACCCTGGTCTTCGGCCTCTGGCCCGGGATCCTCGCCGTGTGAGCGGCTGCTCCCCGACCGGGCCGGACGCGGAGCCTAGATGCCCTGGATCGGATCCTCGAGCTTGACGGCGTAGGCGTAGGTCTCGCCGTCCACCGGCGTCACCCGGACCAGGCGCCCCTGGTACTCGTGCCCGTTCAGCTTGACCACGACCATGATGTTCGGCCGCCCCCGCATCAGAATGCCCTCCCGGCTGACGTTCACCGTCTCGCCCTCGAAGGTGCCGGCTGCCATCATCAGACCCACGTCCATCCGGTGGGGCTTCCGCTCGTGACGTCGTCGCTCCTGCTTCCTCTCCACGATCGCCTCCGGTCCCGCCTGGGGACCCTGGATCGGGCGGCTGCCACCGGTCTGGCGGCGGCCTTCCTCACCCTATCGGCCTGCCGGGACCCGGCCCTTGAGACCCCGGAGACGCCGGCGCTGCCGGCCCGGGTCGCCTGGCTCGAGCCGCCGGCCCCCCTGGACCGGCTGGCGGAAGCCGCGGCGAACGCCCTCCTGGCCCGGCCCGGCAAGGCATCCCTCGCGGCCTGGAACGGCCTCGAGCGCCTCGGCGTCCGCCTGGAACGGCCGGATTGGGTCCAGGTCGCCCGGGAGCGCTTCGCCGCCCGTCTGGCCGATCCCCGGCCCCTGGCGCCCGGGGAGGCCCTGGCCTTCCGGGAGCGCTGGACCACCATCCAGCCCGACCCCGGGCTCCGGGAACGGCTGGAGCGGGAGGGCTGGAGCTACCGGCTGGAGCCACCGGACCCCTGGCGGCTCCTGGAGACCCTCCGGCCCCTGGTCGCCGCCCCCCCCGGGCCCGAGCTCCTGGCCGCCTGGGGCCG
>CAYMFV010000108.1:0-8240 GCA_964389745.1 uncultured Planctomycetales bacterium
GGCGGCGGCTACCGGGGCGGGAGGGGGGGGGGGGGAGGGGGTGCGGGGGCCCGGTGGGCGGGGGGGGGGGGAGGGGGGGGCCCAGGGCCAGGGGGGGCAGGCCGAGGGCATGGGCCAGGCGGTCGTGCTCGGCGGCCAGGGCGGCGGCGGCGGTGCTCGCCCCCCCCTGGTGGGCGGCCCTGGCTGCTGTCGCCAGGGCGTCGACATGTTCCCGGAGCGGCCGGAGCTGGTCCAGGAAGGGACAGGGT
This sequence comes from uncultured Planctomycetales bacterium, assembly GCA_964389745.1. Taxonomy (GTDB): domain Bacteria; phylum Planctomycetota; class UBA1135; order UBA1135; family UBA1135; genus CAYMFV01. Next base: position 249 of record CAYMFV010000108.1, read on the forward strand.
TCGGGGGGGGCCACGCGAATGGCCGGGTGCTCGTAGCGGGGCCAGTGCCGGCATACCCAGGCCGCATCCCGGCCGTGGTTGGCCGCGCACAGCCGGGCCAGGAGATCGACGATGGCGATGGCCGGCTCGTCGGTGGCCAGGGACCAGTGCAGGGCGCGGATTGCCTCCTTGTCCTGGCCCTGCTCAGCCAGGAGCTCGCCGGCGCAGCGGGCCTGCTGCTCGCCGAACCAGGGCTCGGCCCGGTGGCGCAGCCAGGTCCAGGTGGGCTCGTCCAGGACCACGTCGGCGGGATCGCCCGGGGGCGTGTCCCGGGTGTAGCGCTTCGTGAACTCGGCGGGCTCCTTCCAGTCGAAGCCGGCGAGGAAGGTGCGCCAGTGCTCGGCGAAGTCCTCGAGGCCCTCGGGGCGGCCGTCCTTGCCGTCGGTGAACCAGGCCAGGAAGACCTCGAGAGGGTCGCCCTTGCGGCGCCGGGGGTCCCGCATGAAGCCCTCCAGGCGTTCCCGGTACAGGGGGGGGGAGTCTCCGTCGGGGCCGGACCAGGTGTGGAGGAACACCCAGAGGGCGTAGCCGGCGACGTAGTTGTCCCGGTACTCCTCGATGGTGCCGGAGACCAGCTCGACGAGCTTGTCTGTGGCGCCGTAGCCCTTGGCCCGGGTGGCGACGATGGTGCCGAAGAGGCAGTGGTTCTCCACGAAGCCCTCGTCGTGCATGGAGCCGTAGGCCGACCCGGTCCACACCGCCCGGCCCTCGGCCAGCCAGGCCGGCAGGCCGCCGAAGACTGCGCCGTCGAAGCGGTGGGTGAGCTCGTGGGTGATGCCCCGGCCGAGGCCGGGGATGGTGCCCATGGTGAACTTGAGCGTCGTCACGTCGCCGCCCTGGAAGCCGCCGACCCACCAGAAGGGCGCCCCCTCCATCTCCAGGCCGTAGGACTCGGGGACGATGCGCAGGACGCCCCGGCGATCGGTGAAGGGATCGGTGCCGTACCAGCGGGCCAGCCGCTCGTGGTGCAGCTCGACGGTGGTGGCGGCGCCGAGGAGGGTCTCCCAGCCGCAGGTCGTCTCCACCCGGTACCAGCCCCGGGGGGAGAGGGCGACGCCGGGGTGGCCGAAGTCGGCGTGCTCCAGGGTGAAGGCTCGCTGCTCGTCCCAGGACATCGCTTCCAGCTCCTCGATGCTGTAGACGTGGACCTGGTCGGCCAGGCGGGCCCGGGCCCGGGCCAGGGCCGCGCCGGCGGCCCGGGCGGCGGCCTCGACCCCGGAGGGGGGGGGCGGCCCCTGGAGGTCCTCGAAGCGGGCCTGGGCGGCCAGCCCCTGGAGGATGCGGGCCGCCCGGGCGGCAGTGGCCGGCTCGCCCCGATTGAGGGCCGCATCGGCGAGGCGCTGCAGGGCCTGGATGGTGGCCCGCTGCAGGGTGGCGGGGGCGGCGATGCCCGGATCGAGGGAGCGAGTGGCGGTCCGCAGGGCGGAGGAAGGGGTCGCCAGGGAGCGGGCCAGGTCCTCGGCCCACTCGGCGACGAGGTCGGTGCCCGGCTGCCGGCCCTTGCGCCGCTTGCCGGCGTGCCGCTTCAGGGCGGCGACGGCTAGGGCCCGGCTCCGGGTCAGCGCCCGGATGGCCCCGTCCAGGTCCTCGGGCCAGGCGGCCGCCGCGTCCCGGGGCAGGTGGAAGCCGCCGCGCTCGTCGGCCAGGAGGGCGGCCAGGTCCAGGGCCCAGAGGATGCGGGCGTTCTCGTCGCCGGCCGCGGCGGCGTTCTCCAGGCCCAGGGTGGCCACCACCGCCGGGTCCTCGCCGATCTCCAGGGCGAAGCGCAGGTGCTGCCAGGCCTCGGCGTGCCGGCCCGCGGCGATGGCCTCCCGGGCCCGCCCGAGGCTCGGGTGCTCGCCGGGCCCGCTCTGGGGAGGCGGGGGAGCGAGGAGGAGCAGGAGGGAGGCAGCGGCGAGCACGGGGTCGCCGGCCATTATGCCGGCCGCGAGCCCCGGCGCCGGGTGTCGGCGGATCGGGCTCCGGCCCTGGACCTCCTACTTGCACTCGCAGGATTCGCAGCCGGTGTTGACGTCGGTGATCTTCGTGCAGGCCTCACCCTGCTGGCACTCCACGCCGTTGAAGCAATCCATGCCAACGGGGTTGCCGCCGGGGTCGATCTTCGCGACCGCTGTGCACTCCCACGTGGGCTGGTTCCGGGGGTCCACCGTCGGGCCGCCGACGGCGCAGGCGCAGTACTTCAGAGTGCTACCGTTGCCCAGAGGATAGCTTGCAGGAGCACAGCTCTGGGGGCCTTCGCAGGTGCCGTGCGGGCTCCTGGGGCACGTGAGAACGCCGTTGCAGTACAGCCCGGCCTTCGCGCACGGGTTGTCGACGGGGAAGAAGAGATTGGCGCGGGCCGGGACCAGCCTGGCGGCCGTCGCACCGGCCAGGGCCAGGGCCAGGAAGGCCAGCATGGTGAGAATGATGACAGGCTTGGAGTGGTGGTTCATGGTGACCGTGGAATGGTGTGGTCGAGGATCACTCGAATCGCTCAATGGCCTGGGCAGGATCGCTCGCCGGGAGACGGACGACCCAGATGCCGTCTCCGGTCACGGGAGCAGGCCAGTACAGGTCCTCGCGCATCACCTGCTTGAGGAGATGCCGCTTGACGCGGAGGCAGAGCTTGTACCTCCCGGGCCGAATGAACCGGTACCACGGTCCGGGAGAGGGAGTGTAGACCCAGTTGTCCAGCTCCTCCTCCTCGCCGTCGACGATCTGGGCGCCCACGTTCAAGGGGCGGCCCTGGTGGTCTGTGACCCGGTAGCCGATGTAGCGCTCGTCAGGGGGCAGGGTGACGGTCACTTCGGCGGACGGCTGCTTCGGTCCCACCTGGAAGCGGACCCCGGGCAGGAGCCGGGGCGTGAGTCCCAGGCCCGGATCATCCATGCGGGCAACCTCGGAAGCGATCTCGTAGTCGCCAGCGGGGACCCAGAAGCGATAGGCGCCGGGTGCTTCGGGATGGCCACGTTGGACGAGTCCTGGCTCCGTGCTCATCCACGGATCCACGGCGGCACCTTCCCGGGAAACGAAACGGAGGTCCACGACCTCCGGCCACCCGGCAAGGAAGGCGTCCTCCGGCTGGAAGTGGACGACGACCGGCCAGTTGCGCACGCTCTCCTCGGGAGGCAGTTCCGGAAGACGCACCGGCGCCAGTGTCGGGTCCGTGAGTTGCTTGAGTGGAACCTCGAAAGTCGCCAGCACCCCGCTGGAGCCGAGGACAGAGTACCTGATCGCAGAGTCGGGTGGCGCCGGCTCGACTTCAGATATCACGTCCCAGTAGACCCATTCGCCAGCTTCCAGATCGAGCTTGGACTCTACCTTCTGCAGATAGGGACGCCAGTCATCACGCGCCGGCAATCCGGTCGCCGAGAAGGGGTAGATTCCGGAGAGCTGGTAGTAGTGCGCACGGTCCATCACGATGCCGCCTACGAGGACCCTGTGCAGCGAGACGGTCCGTGCAGTCTCCGGCCTGTCGAGAGCGAACTGGACGGAATCGGTGGCGTAGCCGAGCTTGGACACCCGGAGCCGCCCGCGCGTGAGGTCCGAGAAGAACACGATCCGGGCTCTACCCTTGGCGTCGGTCTTGGGCAGCGGCCGGTCGGTCACGTACGTGAACGGCGCCGCGAGCCGGAGCTCCGCTCCTTCGATGGGATTGCCAAGGAGGTCCTGGACCAGCACATCGAGCTCGTAACGGTTGCCTACGTCGAGCAACAGGAGTGGTTCGCCCTCGTTCTTCCGGCGCTCCAGCGCCACGCCGCGCGACGGTGCGCCAGAAACCGTCCAGTAGAGGAAGGCGTTCGGGTCGAGGCCGGCGGCCAGGAGGGTTTCCGCCACCGGGCCAGCGACCTCGAAGCGCCCTTCAGCGACCGGCAGGGCGGCCCGGGAGACGCCGGTTCCCCCCGTGTCGGGAACGGAGACCTCCAGGAGACCGTCGGTGGCGACCGGCTTGCCGCCGGCCAGGATCTGGCCCTTCAGCCGTGATGTCGCGGCTTCGTCTCCGGCGAGAGCGAGAGGGGTACGCCCGCCAGCCGGTTCTGTCCCGGAAGCGGTCGCCGTCGCGGTCGGTTCCTGCAAGGGGACCGCCGCGCGCGGGACCGGCTGGGCGGGAAGCTCCGGCACACGCTTCTCGCGGAGCAGGAACAGCAGCAGGATGAAGAGACCAAGGAAGCAGAGGTACCACAGAGGGTGACGTCTCATGGGAGTTCTCCAGCGCTGGCGCCTGGACGAGACCACATGTGGAGGGTCCAAGCGAGGCCCAGGAGGCCGGCTCCGAGCATCGCGGCGGCGAGAGTGGTGCGGCCGACAGGGCCGAGCCGGGCGAGGGTGCCGACACAGAAGCAGGACTTGATGGGCGGGCCCAGGGAGGCGCCGAGGAGCAAGCCGGCGCCAAGCAGGGATGCAGCAGCCCAGGGGCCGGTCGAGCGAGGGCGCCACGCGGACCAGGCGGCGACGACCAGCTCGGCGACGAGGGCAAGGACCAGGAGCGGGGCGTAGGGCTGCTGGAGGAGCTCATCGAGGACGATGAGCTTCGACCAGGCCAGGAAGGCGATTCCGCCCGAGTACAAGCCGGCCAGGGCCTCGAAGAGCGGCGAGGGCCGACGGGCGGGCGGAGAAGAGGCTTGCACGGTCGATCGGACCATGGCAGGTCTGGAAGATGGAAGATAACATGAAGAGAGAGAGAGAGAGAGAGAGAGACTTTTTTGCAACATCCTTGCAGGTCCAGGTGGGAACGGGACGTACGTCGCCGGATTCACCCTTGGGATTCACGCCTGGGAGGTGGCACCGGCGCCTCCTCCGCCCCGGTCTCCCGGCTCCTGGGGTAGTGGGCACCCCGCTCCGCCAGCGTTTGGAGCAGGAGGCGGGCCAGCTCCTGGAGGCGTTCGGGCTCGGCGGCGGCGAGGTCAGGCTCCGGCCCTGGACCTCCTACTTGCAGTCGCAGGATTCGCAGCCGGTGTTGATGTCGGTGATCTTCGTGCAGGCCTCACCCTGCTGGCACTCCACGCCGTTGAAGCAATCCATGCCAACGGGGTTGCCGCCGGGGTCAATCTTCGCGACCGCGGTGCACTCCCACGTGGGCTGGTTCCGGGGGTCCACGGTCGGGCCGCCGACGGCGCAGGCGCAGTACTGGAGCTTGCCACCATTGGCGAGAGGCCAATCCGCCGGCTCGCAGCGCTGCGGCCCGTCGCAGCTACCGTGCGGGCTGCCGGGGCAGGTGAGCTGGCGGTTGCAGTATGCGCCGGCCTTCGCGCACGGGTTGTCGATGGGGAAGAAGACGTCGGAGTGGGCGGGCACCAGGCCGGATGCGGTGGCGCCGGCGAGACAGAAGGCCAGGACGGCCAGGACCACGAGGGTCCTCGTCAAGGGATGGTGGATGGTCATGGTCTTGTGGGACGGAGGATTGGAAGGTCATTCGAACTTCTCCAGGGTTTCCACAGGGTCGGCAGCCGGCAGGCTAACGACCCAGGTTCCGTCATCGGTGACGGGAGCAGGCCACTGCAGGTCCTCGCGCACGACCTGCTTCAGCAGCATCTTCTTGACAGTCAAGCAGAGCTTGTATCTCCCTGGCCGGATGAACCGGAACCAGGGGCCGGCGGAGAAGGTGTAGACCCAGTTGTCGAGCTCCTCCTCGTCGCCATCGACGATCTGGGCGCCGATGTTCACGGGGCGGCCCTGGGCGTCCGTGACGCGGAAGCCGATGTACCGCTCGCCGGGCGCCAGGGTCACCGAGACCTCGGCCTCGGGTTGGGAGGGGCCCACCTCGAACTCCACGCCCGGAAGGAGCATCGGCGTGAGGCCGAGACCAGGGTCGTCGTTGCGTGCGGTGTCCTCGGCAATCTCGTAGTGACCCTCGGGAAGCCAGAAGCGGTAACGACCGGGAGCGATCCGTTTTCCGCGGCGGAGGAGTCCTGGCTCGTCACTGTCCCACCACTCGACGGTGGCTCCGATCTCGGGTACGAAGCGAAGCATGAGCAGGTCGGGCCAGGCGGCCAGGAAGGCCGCTGCGGGTTCCACCCGGACGACCACCGGCCAGGTCTTGCGACCCTCCTCCGGCAGGGGCTGTGGCAGGCGAACCGGCGCAAGGGTCGGGTCCGTGAGCTGCTTCAACGGGACCTCGAAGGTCGCCAGCGTGCCGCGGGACCCAAGCACGGAGAATCTCTCGACGGGCGGGGAGGGGGATGGCTCCACTTCCCCGAGGACGGTCCAGGAGACGAACTCGCTCGGTCCCAGGTCGAGGTGGGCCTCGATCTCGTCGAGGTAGGGCCGCCAGTCGTCCCGGGGAGGATAGGAGATGGTGCTGAACGGCAGGTGGCCGGAGGTCTGGTAGTAGTTCGCCTGGTCGAGAATGATCCCGCAGACGAGGATCCGCAGGAGCTGGACAGCGACTTCCTTCTTCGGCGTCTCGAGGACCTGGTGGAACGACTGGGTCTCGTAGCCGAGCTTCGAGACACGGAAGCGGGCTGCCCCCAGGGAAGAGAAGAAGGTGATGTGCACGCGTCCCCGGGAATCTGTCCGGGGCTGGTCCCGGTCCACGACATGCACGTAGGGAGCGGAAAGCCGGACTTCGGCCCCCTCGACGGGGTTGCCGTACACGTCCTTGACCACGATCTCCAGCTCCCGCCGGGCGCCGATCTCGAGGAAAAGGACTGGTTCGCCCCCCTCCTCCCGTCGCTTCAGGCTCTCACAGCGCGACGGTACCCCCGCCCCCGTCCAGTAGAGGAAGGCGCTCGGGGCCAGTGCAGGGTCCAGGAGTCGTTCGGCCAGCTTCGCCGTGGCCTCGAACCGCCCGTCCTCCACGGCCAGGGCCTCCTGCCGGGTGCTGGAGTCATCGGGACCCGGCACGGAGACCTCCAGCGTCCCGTCGGCGTCCACCGGCCACCCCTCCGCGAGGACCAGGCCCCGCAGTCGCAGCATGCCGCCATCCTCGTCGGGTACGGCGAGCGGGACGCGCTCGCCAGCCGGGGCCGGCCGGGCGATGGGCGCCGCCGCGGTCTGCTCGTTGGTGCTGGTCGCCGTCCGCGGGACCGGCGCGGCGGGGAGTTCCGGCACACGCTCTTCGCGGAGCAGGAGGAACAGCAGGAGGAAGAGGCCAAGGAAGCAGAGGTACCAGGCGGGGTGTCGTCTCATGGGAGTCCTCCGGCACTGGCGCCTGGACGCGACCTCATGTGGAGGGTCCAGGCGAGACCCAGGAGGCCGGCTCCGAGCATCACGGCGGCGAGGGTGGTGCGGCCGACAGGGCCGAGCCGGGCGAGGGTGCCGACACAGAAGCAGGACTTGATGGGCGGGCCCAGGGAGGCGCCGAGGAGCAAGCCGGCGCCAAGCAGGGATGCAGCAGCCCAGGGGCCGGTCGAGCGAGGGCGCCACGCGGACCAGGCGGCGACGACCAGCTCGGCGACGAGGGCAAGGACCAGGAGCGGGGCGTAGGGCTGCTGGAGGAGCTCATCGAGGACGATGAGCTTCGACCAGGCCAGGAAGGCGATTCCGCCCGAGTACAAGCCGGCCAGGGCCTCGAAGAGCGGCGAGGGCCGACGGGCGGGCGGAGAAGAGGCTTGCACGGTCGATCGGACCATGGCAGGTCTGGAAGATGGAAGATAACATGAAGAGAGAGAGAGAGAGAGAGAGAGACTTTTTTGCAACATCCTTGCAGGTCCAGGTGGGAACGGGACGTACGTCGCCGGATTCACCCTTGGGATTCACGCCTGGGAGGTGGCACCGGCGCCTCCTCCGCCCCGGTCTCCCGGCTCCTGGGGTAGTGGGCACCCCGCTCCGCCAGCGTTTGGAGCAGGAGGCGGGCCAGCTCCTGGAGGCGTTCGGGCTCGGCGGCGGCGAGGTCAGGCTCCGGCCCTGGACCTCCTACTTGCAGTCGCAGGATTCGCAGCCGGTGTTGATGTCGGTGATCTTCGTGCAGGCCTCACCCTGCTGGCACTCCACGCCGTTGAAGCAATCCATGCCAACGGGGTTGCCGCCGGGGTC
>CAYMFV010000109.1:0-8228 GCA_964389745.1 uncultured Planctomycetales bacterium
CTCCAGGGCTGGACGGAGGCCCGGGTCTCGCCCCTGGTGGTGGACCGGACCGGGACGGACATCCCCGCCGACCTGGTCCTCGGCGAGGGCTTCCAGGTCCGGGTCCGGGTGGTGGACGACGCCGGCCAACCCGTTCCCGAGGCCCGGGTCCTGGTCAGCCGGCACCGGGGCGGCCGCCTCGGCCTCCCGGACTCCCGGCAGGAGGTCCTCGGGGAGGGCCTGCCGGTGGACGAGAAAGGCGAGGCCGTCCTCCGGGGTCTGCCCCTGGAGGACCCGGTGCGGCTGGCGGCGACGGCGCCGGGCTTCGCCGTGGCCCGGAGCGAGGTCCTGGCCCCCGGCCAGCGGCCGGTCCTGACCCTGGCCCGGGCGGCGGTGGTCACGGGCCGGGTCCTGACCCCGGACGGCCGGCCGGCGGCCGGGGCCAGCATCCTCCTCCTCCGGGCCGGGGAGGATGGGGACTGGCCGGGCCGGCGCTACCGGACCGAGGCCGGGGAGGACGGCGGCTTCGCCTTCGAGGAGGTGGAGCCGGGTCCCTACCGCCTGAAGGCGGCCGCCCCGGACGGGCGCGCGGAACGCGACTTCGAGGCCACCCCGGAGCTGGAGCCCCTGGAGATCCGCCTCGCCCCCGCCGCGGGCCTGGTCGTGACGGTGGTGGACGATGCCGGTGAAGCCGTGCCGGGCGCCCGCGTGGTGGCCCGGCGGGACGCCTTTCCCCAGTTCACGGCCAACGGCCGCGGCCGCATCCGCTTCTCGGGGGAGCCGGGGCAGGCCGAGCCCCATGCCAGCGCCGAGACGGACGCCGCCGGCCGCTGCACCTTCTCCGGCCTGACGCCGGGCCCCTGGAACCTCCAGGCGAGCCGCGGGGACCACGTGGCCTCCACCACCCGGGTGGAGGTAGCGGCCACCGGCAGCGAGGCCCGCCTGGTCCTGCCCCGGGCCGCCCGCCTCCGGGTCCGGGTCCTGGACGCGGCCGGCAACCCGGTGCCCCGGGCGAGCATCCGGGCGGTGCCCCTGGAGGAGCAGGAGCCGGTGCCCGTGGTCCAGAGCGACCTCCGGGGCGTGGCCACCTGGCCCGCCCTGGCCCCGGGGCGCTGGGGGCTCCGGGTGGACGCTGGCGCGGCCAGCAGCGACGGCTTCGGGCAGAGCTTCCTCTTCGACGACCTCGACGCGGAGGAGGCCCCCGCCGGCCCGCCGGAGGTGGACCTGGAGACGGTCCTCCTCCCCGGCGCCCTGGCCGAGGAGACCCTGGTCGTGGAGGGCCTCGCCCTGCCCCGGATCCTGGTCCGGCGCCTGGGCCGGCCGGTGGCCGGGGCCTGGGTCTTCCTCCAGCCGGCCCCGGAGGACGGCGAGGAGGAGGCCGACAGCAGCTTCTTCTTCGGCGGCGAGGGCCGGGGCCTGCGCAGCGACGGCGCCGGGGTGGTGGAGCCGGGCCCCGTGCCGCCGGGCCGCTACCTCCTCCAGGGCCGGGTGGACACCGGCGCCCCCGCCACCCGCCTGGAGGTGGAGCTGGGGCCGGGGCCCCAGGAGATCCGTCTGGACCTGGCCAGCGGCGTGGTCCGGGGGACAGTGGTGGATGCCGCCGGCCCGGTGGCCAACGCCCGGGTGACCCTCGCTCCCGGGCACGAGGAGGAGGACGGGCAGGAGGGCCAGCGCCGGAGCGTCCGCGTCGTCGCCTTCGCCGTGGCCGGCGACGGCGGCGAGCCGGTCATCCAGACCGTGGAGCAGCGGCCCGGCGCCACGACCACTGCCACCGCCGGCGACGGGAGCTGGGTCCTGGAAGGAGTCCCCGAGGGCCGCTGGGTGGTCGAGATCCGGGCTCCGGGCCACTCCCCTTGGACCGGGGAGCCCTTCCCCCACGACGGCCGCCAGGACCTGGACCTGGGCTTGCAGCGGATCCGGGGCGCGGCAGTCCTGACCGGGACCATTCTCGGCCTGGCCCCGGCAGGGGACGACGCGGGCTTCTTCATCCGCTTCCTGGAGCTGGAGGCCGAGGGGGACCAGGGGCGGCGCTTCGCCGCCATGAAACCCGACGGCCGCTACCGCTTCGGGGACCTGGCCCCGGGCCGCTACCGCCTCAAGGTCCGGGAGGGCGGGGAGACCTGGACCAGCCCCTGGATCGAGGTGGAGGCGGACCGGGAGACCCCCTACGACTTCCAGATCGGCGGCTGACCCCCCCCGGCAAGAGGGGTGCAAGCCGGACCATCTTGCATTAGGAGAAGGGGCAAGGGCGCGGGCCTACAATCCGCGCCCTTCGGACCTGGGGTCCGTCCAAGCCCATGCTGGAAGCCTACCTGCCCCTCCTCGCCTGGCTGGGACTGGTGCTGGTCTTCGTGGCCGGCCTCCTGGCCCTGACCGCGTGGATCGGCCGCCCGCGCCTGGCGGTGGGCAAGGCCGAGCCCTACGAGTGCGGACTGACCCCCGTCGGCGACGCCCGGGCCCGCTTCTCCGTCCACTACTACCTGGTGGCGGTGCTCTTCATCCTCTTCGACGTGGAGGCACTCTTCCTGGTCCTCTGGGCCCTCCGGGCCCGGGAACTGGGGCCCACGGGCCTGGTCGAGGTGGGCTTCTTCCTCGCCGTCCTGGCGGTGGGCTGGCTGCACATCTGGCGCCGCGGAGGTCTGGAATGGGATCGCTGATCGAGGCGCCCGAGCCCCGCAACGTGGGCGGGCAGGGTTTCTTCACCACCCGGCTCCAGGCCTTGGTGAACTGGGGCCGGAAGAACAGCCTCTGGCCCATGCCCCTGGGCCTGTCCTGCTGCGCCATCGAGATGATGGCCATGGTCGGCCCTCGTTACGACCTGGCCCGCTTCGGCGCCGAGGCGATGCGTTTCACGCCGCGCCAGTGCGACCTGATGATCGTCGCCGGCACGCTGACCTGGAAGATGGCCCGGGCGGCCCGCCAGATCTACGACCAGATGCCCGAGCCCAAGTGGGTCATCGCCATGGGCGTCTGCTCCTCCTCGGGCGGCATGTACAAGAACTACGCGGTCGTCCAGGGCATCGACTCGATCCTGCCGGTGGACATCTACGTGCCCGGCTGCCCCCCCCGGCCCGACGCGGTCATCGACGCGGTGATGAAGATCCAGCGCAAGGTCGAACAGCAACGCACCCTCTTCCCCGAGTCGTGAGGTACCCCGCCGAGGAGATCGCCGCCCAGGCGGCCGGGCTCCGGGAGCTGCTCGCCGGCATCCCGGGCGTCGCGGTCGAGGAGGGGCTGGACATGCCCGTGGTCCAGGCACCCCGGGAGCAGCTCCTGGTGGTCCTGGGCACCCTCCGGGACCAGGGCCGCTACGGCCACTGCTCGATGATCACGGCGGTGGACCGGCTGCCCGAGGAGCCCCGCTTCGAGGTGGTCTACGGCCTCTACAGCCTGGAACACAACCGCTGGCTCCGGGTGCGTACCCGCTGCCCCGAGGAGGATCCGGAGGTGGACAGCGCCACTCCCCTGTGGCCCGGCGCCAACTGGTTCGAGCGGGAGTGCTTCGACATGTTCGGGATCCGCTTCCGGGGCCACCCGGACCTGCGCCGCATCCTCATGCCCGAGGACTACTCCCATCACCCCCTGCGCAAGGACTTCCCCCGGCAGGGCATCGAGCCCGATCGTCTCTACCGGGAATGGGACGCCGCTCGCCGGCGCCAGGAGCTGGACGCGTGACCCCCCCCCCCACGAGCACAGCCGCGGGCGGCCAGGTCCGCCACGTCGAGTACGTGCCCGGCCGGCCGGAGGATCCCCTCCACGGCGAGCTGATGCAGATCAACATGGGGCCGCAGCACCCGGCCACCCACGGGGTGCTGCGCCTGCGCCTGGTGCTCGACGGCGAGACCATGGTCGAGATCGACCCGGACGTCGGCTACCTGCACCGGGGCAAGGAGAAGATGGCCGAATCCCTGGGGTGGCGGAAGTTCTTCCCCCACACCGACCGGATGGACTACCTGACGCCGGTCATCCCGAACCTGGGTTTCGCCCTGGCCCTGGAGAGGCTGGCCGGCCTCGAGGTCCCGGAGCGGGCCCAGACCATCCGCGTGTTGTTCTCGGAGCTGGGCCGCATCGCCTCGCACCTGATCTACGCCGGCACCACCGGCATCGATCTCGGGGCGGTGACCATGTTCTTCTACACCTTCCGGGAGCGGGAGAAGATCTACGACATCCTGGACGCCTGGACCGGCCACCGGATGAACAACACCTACGTCCGGATGGGCGGCGTGGTGGCCGACGTGACGCCGCGGATCCTCGACATGATCGACGAGTTCACCCGGGAGTTCCCGAGCAAGGTGGACGAGTTCGAGACCCTGCTGACCGGCAACCGTATCTGGTACGACCGGAACCGGGGCGTGGCCGAGATCTCCGGCGAGGAGGCCCTGGCCTGGGGCCTGACCGGACCGAACCTGCGGGGCAGCGGCATCCCCTACGACGTGCGCAAGGCCCAGCCCTACTGCGGCTACGAGAGCTACGACTTCGAGGTCCCCGTCGGCGTGCGGGGCGACGCCTACGACCGCTACCTGGTGCGCATCGAGGAGATGCGCCAGTCCTGCCGCATCGCCCGCCAGGCCATGGAGCGGCTCCGGGACCTGCCCGGCGAGCACCTGGCCCACGACACCCGCTACGTGCTCCCCCCCAAGCCCCGGGTGCACACGGACATGGAGGAGCTCATCCACCAGTTCAAGGTGGTGACCGCCATGGCCCTGCCCAGGGGCGAGGTGTACCAGCTGGTGGAGTCCTCCAAGGGCGAGTTCGGCTTCTACGTGGTCAGCGACGGCACGCCCAACCCGGTGCGGGTGCACGCCCGCTCCCCTTCCTTCGTGTCCATCCAGGCCATCCCGCAGCTGTCCCGTGGCCGCCTGCTCTCGGACATGGTGGCCGTCATCGGCAGCCTGGACTTCGTGATGGGAGAGTGCGACCGGTGAGCCCCGTACAAGAGGAGATCCTGACGCCCGAGCTCCGGGCCGAGTTCGACGAGCTGGTGGCCCGCTACCCCCAGCGGCGGGCGGCCCTGATCCCCATCCTGCACCGGGTGCAGGACACGCATGGCTGGATCAGCCGGGAGGCGATGGCCGCAGTCGCCGACTACCTGGGCCTCGCCCCGGTGGAGGTCCTCGGGGTTGTCAGCTTCTACCCGATGTTCCGCCAGGAGCCCGGCGGCCGGCACCAGGTCGCGGTCTGCAAGAACATCTCCTGCCACCTGAACGGCGCGGAGGAGCTCCTGGCCGCCATCGAGCGTCGTTTCGGCGTCCGCCCCGGGGAGACCACCAGCGACCAGCGTTTCAGCCTGCACGCCGTCCAGTGCCTGGGGGCCTGCGGCTACGGCCCGATGATGGACGTCGACGGCACCTACCACGAGCACCTCAGGCCCGAGCAGGCGGTGGAGATCCTGGAGGGCCTGGAATGAGCGACCACCAGGTGCGACTCCTGACCCGGCGCCTGGCCGATCCCGGATACGACGGCTCCCTCGCTGCCTGCCGGGCGGCCGGTGGCTGGCGCCAGTTCGAGCGGGTGGTCACCTCCATGAGCCCCGAGGAGGTAGTGGAGACGGTCAAGGCCTCCGGCCTCCGCGGCCGGGGGGGGGCAGGCTTCCCCACGGGCCTGAAGTGGTCCTTCATGCCCAAGGAAAGCAGCAAGCCCCACTACCTCCTGGTCAACGCCGACGAGTCCGAGCCCGGCACCTTCAAGGACCGGGTGATCCTCGAGCGGGACCCCCACCTGCTCCTGGAAGGGGCGGCGATCGCCGCCTGGGCCATCCGGGCGCACACCGTCTACATCTACGTCCGGGGCGAGTACCGCCAGCAGCGGGCCTCCCTGGACCGGGCCATCGCCGAGGCCCGGGAGGCGGGTCTCCTGGGGGAGAAGCTCTTCGGCAGCGACTACTCCCTGGAGATCCACACCCATCCCGGCGCCGGGGCCTACATCTGCGGCGAGGAGACGGCCCTGATGGAGAGCCTGGAAGGCAAGCGGGGCCACCCCCGGCCGAAGCCGCCCTTCCCGGCCGGCTACGGCGCGTGGGGCATGCCCAGCACCATCAACAACGTGGAGACCATCGCCACGGTGCCGGTGATCCTGGAGATCGGCCCCACCGAGTACCGGAAGTACGGCACCGAACGCTCCCCGGGCACCTTCCTGGTGGGCGTCAGCGGCCACGTGGAGCGGCCCGGGGTGTACGAGCTGCCCCTGGGAATCTCCGCCCGGACGGTGATCGAGGAGGTGGCCGGTGGCGTCCGGGGTGGCAAGGCCCTCAAGGCCTTCTACGTCGGTGGCTCCTCCACCGGCCTGCTGCCGGCCAGCGAGGTCGACATCGCCCTCGACCATGACTCGGTGAGGGAGAAGGGCGTGATGCTCGGCACCGGCGGCGTGGTGGTCATGGACGAGGACACCTGCATCGTCCGGGCCACCGAGGTCCTGGCCGACTTCTACGACCACGAGACCTGCGGCCAGTGCAGTCAGTGCCGGGTGGGCATGGAGTGGTCGCACCAGATCATCCGGCGCATCGAGCGGGGCGAGGGCCAGCCCGACGACCTGGACACCCTCCTCGACCTGATCGACAACTTCTCCGGGGGCAAGACCATCTGCGCCTTCGCCGACGGCGCGGCCATGCCCTTCCGCACCGCCATCCTCGCCTTCCGGGAGGAATGGGAGGAGCACATCCGCCGGCGGGGCTGCCCCCACACCACCCGCCGGGCCGCCGCCCTCGAGGGCAGTCCTGCGTGAGCCGAGGTCATGAGCGAGCAGGTCTCCATCCAGATCAACGACCGGGAGTACCAGGCTCCGGCCGGCGCCCGGCTCATCGAGGTCATCGAGGAGCTCACTGGCGAGCAGGTCCCCCGTTTCTGCTTCCACCGGGACCTGCCGGTGGTGGGCTCCTGCCGCATGTGCCAGGTGGAGGTCGAGGCCATGGGGCCCGGGGGCGCCCCGCGCCGCTTCCTGGCCATCTCCTGCCGGACGCCGGTCCAGGAGGGGATGATGGTCTGGACGCGTTCGCCGGCCGCCGAGAAGGCCCGCCGGGGAGTCCTGGAGTTCCTGCTCAAGGACCACCCCCTGGACTGCCCCATCTGCGACAAGGCTGGGGAGTGCCCGCTCCAGAACTACACCTGGCAGGAGGGTCAGTCCGAGGGCCGCTCCCACGACCCCCGGCGCAAGCGCCGGAAGCGGGTCTCCCTGGGCGAGGTCATCGTCCTCGACCAGGAGCGCTGCGTGCTCTGCTCCCGCTGCGTCCGCTTCTTCCCGGCTGTGGAGGGGCGCAGCCAGCTCACGGTGCTCGAGATGGGCAACCGCTCCTGCATCGGCACCTTCGACGGCCGGCCCCTGGAGGGCAACTACCAGGGCAACCTGGCGGACATCTGTCCGGTAGGCGCCCTGACCCTCCAGCGCTTCCGCTTCCAGGCCCGGGTGTGGAACACCCGACCGGTGCCTTCCACGTGCATGCACTGCAGCCGGGGCTGCGCGATCTTCGTGGACGAGTACCGGGACCGGGTGGTGCGCATCCGCCCCCGCCACGACGCCGAGGTCAACCGCTCCTGGATCTGCGACCGGGGGCGCTTCGCCTTCGACGACCTGAACCTGCCCGGTCGCCTGGGCACTGCCTTGGAGCACCGGGGCGGCCAGGTCCAGGATCTGGGCGTCGAGGAAGGGGCGCGCCGGGCAGCCGCCTGGCTGGCCGCGGGCGGCCGGGAGGCGGTGCTCCTGGCCTCCCCGTACCTGACGGTGGAGGAAGGCGAGGCCTTCCGGGAGCTGGCCGCGGACCTGGGCACCCCCCCCCGGGTGGTCCTTCCCGAGGTCGGTGAGGGCGACGGCATCCTCCTCACCGGCGACCTGGTGCCCAACCGCCGGGGCCTCCTGGAAGCCGGTCTCGAGGCCGTCGCCCCTGCCGAGGCCCGGGCGCTCCTGGCCGGCGCGCCGGCGGCGCTCCTGGCCGGGGAGAAGCTCCTGCACGTCCTCCACGGCGTCGATCCCGTGGAACCGACCCCGGAGCTGCCGGCCCTGGAGCTGCCGGAGCACAGCGTCCTCCTGGACACCCACCTCCGGGACGGCTTCGGTCTCTGCCTGCCGGCCCGGACCTGGGTCGAGAAGCAGGGCCACGTCGTCAACGAGCAGGGGCTGCGCCGGCGCCTGCGCCTCGTCCTCTCGCCCCCCCCCGGTTGCCGGGAGGACCGGGAGACCCTGGCCGCCATCCGGGCGGCCCTCGCCTCCCACCTGGAGCCGGTCGCCGCCGAGTCGGAGCAGGGCTGATGGACCCCCAC
>CAYMFV010000110.1:0-8218 GCA_964389745.1 uncultured Planctomycetales bacterium
AGGGCACCGGCAGGTAGAGGAAGGGGAAGCTGACGTAGAGGCCGCAGACCAGGAGTTGCAGCAGTACTCCGGTGGCCCCGGCATGGCCCCGCTCCCGGTAGGCCCGGCGCAGCACCACCCGGAAGGCCAGGTGGGCGCCGGCCAGGAGCGCCAGGCAGCCGAGGAGGAAGGGCGCCATCACGCGGACCCGGGGGCCGGGAGGAACTCGACGACCCCCGTCTCCAGGGCGTACTCGGCACCGACGATGCGCAGCCCCCCCTCCCGGCAGGCCCGGGCGAGGACTGGGGAGGAAGCGAGACGGCGGAGCGTGTCCCGGACGTTGGCATGGATCGCCCGGCGCAGCCGGGCCGCCGGCGTCTCGCCCGGGTCCACCGCCACCGGCTCGACCGAGGGTCGGAGGTACTCGACCAGGGCGAGGAGGTCCGGGGGCAGGTCCAGGGCCGGGTCGGCCACGGCCTGCAGGGTCGCCTGGATGGCGCCACAGCGGGAATGCCCGAGGACGACCACCAGGCCCACGCCCAGCTCCCGGACCGCGTACTCGAGGCTGCCGATCTGGGTCGGGCCGGCGACGTTGCCGGCCACCCGCACGACGAAGAGCTCGCCGAGGGCCTGGTCGAAGACGACCTCGGGGGGGACCCGGGAGTCGGCGCAGCCGAGGACGGCGGCGATGGGCCACTGTCCGGCCACGAGGGCCGCACGTCGTGTCGCGTCGGCCGGAGCCTCCCGGCCCCCGGCGCCCGCCACGAAGCGCTGGTTTCCCTCCTGGAGCCGCTGCAGTGCCTCGTCGGCGGGTATCGCCATGTCCTCCGGTCCCACGCACCCCTCCTCCGAGGCATTCTACCGCCGGCCGTGGCCGGACGGCCTACCGGGTGCCGACGGCGATGACGAGCTCGCAGGGACCGCGGAAGCCGTCCCCGTTCTCGAACTCGCCCAGGCGTTCCTCGATCTCGTCCCAGGCCGCCTCCTGCTCCGCCGGCGACAGGCCGGACAGCATCTGGTGGAGGGCGCCGAAGGACTCCTTCTCGAACCGAAGGCACTCCTGGGCCGACTGCACGCACAGCGGCGCGTCGACCACCCGGACAGCAACGTTGCGGAAGCCGGCCCGGGTGAAGGCCTCGGCCAGGACACCTTCGCCGCCGAGGCTGAAGGGCCCGGGCTGGCCGGGCAGCGGGGCGGGGAGGTTCGCCCGCCGGCGGATGACGGACACCGGCATCGAAAAGAAGCTGTTCCTGTCCGCTGTGGAGTAGACCATCGCCGCCACCTTGCCGCCCTCCTTGAGGACGTGGCGCATGCCGGACAGGGCTCGCTGCTGGTCCGGGAGGTAGATCATGCCGACACGGGAGATGACCGCGTCGAAGGATCCGCCCTCCAGCTCGCCCAGCTCCTCGCCATCCAGGACCCGGGTTTCCACGTTGTCGAGGCCAGCCTCCCGGGCCCGGGCCGCCGCGTAGCCGAGGATGCTCGGCGACAGGTCCGTCGCCAGCACGCGCCCGCCGGGTCCGACGCGCCGGGCCACGGCCATTGTCTGGTCCCCCGCGCCGGCAGCGACGTCGAGGACTTGATGACCCTGGCCGATGCCGGCCATGTCGAGCATGGTCTCGGTGGGCCCGCCGAGCCAGGCGGTGAGCAGAGGCCCCCAGCGATGCCAGGCCTCCGCCGCCGTCTCCCACTGCTGCAAAGTCGTGTCCTTGTAGCGGACCGGATCGAATCTTCTCGGCTCTTCGCTCATCCCAGGGGCTCCTTGCTGAAAGGGGTATTGCGACGCAGGTGCGTTAGCAGTCCGACGGCAGAAGGCTATGGACCTCATTCCAGCGTGTCAAGACGTGGCGACCGTGCTACGTGTACTCGTAGCGCAGGCTGGTGATCCGCCCCCGCCAGTAGGGCTTCAGCCCGTCCGGGAGCACCCACGCGACCTCCCCCTCCAGGGGCACGCGCATGCCAGCCCGCTCCGCGTAGTTCCAGAAGCGCCCCTGCCACGGCGTCGGGACCATCCGGCCACGGACGGTCCGGACACGGGCATCGGCGTGCACCGACTCGACGAGCCCGTCGGCGTCGAAACGGAACAGCAGGCCCACGGCGTTGCCGCCATCCTCGAGGGTGGCCCGGGCGGAGCCCTCGTCGACGGCCTCCCAGCCCACGCCCTGGCCCGGGAGCAGGGCGGTCGGGTACCAGGCAGCCTCTGCCAGGAAGCGCATCAACTCGCCCCGGGCCAGCTCCCCCCCACCGCGCAGGTTGGCGAGGGTGATGATGCCGAGGAGAGAAGCGCGGAGGATGCCCTCGCCGCCGCAGTAGGCGTCTCGCACCCGGAGACGGATGCCCGGCAGCAGGCGGACCCGGCAATCCCAGTCGAAACCGGGTCGGGGGACCACCACCCGCTGCCTGGACGTGAAGGGCCGCCACCGTTCCCGCCCCTCGCTCATGTTGAGGGTGCCGGCATGGGTCAGGTCTACCGCGGTCACCAGCGGCGGATCCTCGGGCAGCACGGCCCGGAGGTAGCGCTGCACCGGCCCCGGCAGGCTCGCCAGTCCACCGGCTGCCACGTGTCTCACCACGGCCCTCGTCCCTCTCGGGAGACGACGTACACGAACTCCTTGTTCCGGAGGTGGCTCACTCGGCCCACCTTCTCGCCCTGGGGGTTGCAGATGCCGATCTGCGCCCCCACGTAGCGCCGGCAGTCCACCTCGATCCTCCCGACCCTGGCCGCGCCGCCCCAGAGGGAGCCGAGCAGGGACTCCATCTCCTCCCTGCCCATGTAGCCCTCGTCGTTGCAGGAGACGACCAGCACCGGGGCGCGCACGGACGCCAGCAGCTCGCCCAGCGCCGCGGCGAAGCGACGCCGGGAGTTGAAGACGCTCTTCCGCTCCCGGACGTCCAGACGCTTGCAGGCGATCCCGTAGACCTCCGGCCGATCCCAGCGCACCAGCGTCTCCCAGACGTGGTAGTTGCCAAGGTAGGAGTGCTGGTTGTACGGGGGATCGACGTAGGCGACGTCCCCTTCCAGGACGTGGACGGCCTCCAGGGCGTCCAGGCACGTGGCCCGGCCCTTGCCGTGCCGAGCCCGGGGCAGCACTTCCGGCACTCGCAGCTCCAGGGTGTTGTAGGAACGCGGCGCCCACTGCTTGAGGTAGGCCATCTGGAGCCCCGTCGTCGAGTCCACCCGATCCGCCGCCTCCATCAGGGAAACGAGGAGCACCGCCTCGACCTCCGGGTCGAGGCCCTTCGCCGCGATGGCGTCCCGGATGGCATCGATCCGGGCACCGTTGTGGGGCTGGAAGAAGCGGGACCTCACGCAGAAGGTCTCCGTGAAGTAGCCAGGGCGCCCAGGCAAGGCGTTGAACTCCCGGACCAGCCGGCGTGCGTCTGCCAGCACGTCCTCGGCATCCGCCTGGACGTAGCACCTGGCAAGGGTCGCGGCGTAGGCGTTGCAGTCGTTGGCCAGGACCCGGTAGCCGGCTGCCTTCAGGGCGTGGCCGACCCGGGACGTCCCGGAGAAGAGGTCGATGACCGTGCGGGCGCCCCGGACGCCGCGCACGGCCTCGAGGATGACCGGCAGGAGCCTGCGCTTCGAGCCGATGTACTTGATCACTCCGGGCGCTCCCTTCCTGCCGGCGGGCCGTTCCTCACCTCCGGCGCCTCGCCACCTTGTAGTAGATGCAGCCGGCCCGCCGGCAGGCATCCTCCTTCCGGCCCTCGGTCTTCCGCCGCACAAGCTCGATGCCGTGGTGGTTGCACAAGGTGTTCTCGACCTCCCAACAGGGCACTCCGTCCTTGCGTCCGTGCATGATGCAGTCCGTCTTGCTGCACCCCAGGTACTCGTAGCATACTTCCACGGCTGTCGTCCTTCCATTGCCATGGTACCTCCGTGCCCGGCATGCTCCCCCGGCTGGTCGTGCCGCACCTCGGCGTTCGGGCTCGGGCCACCCGCAGGGGGAGTGGACGGCTCCAGTACACTCTCCGGCCAGGCCAGGATGGCGCCGGGCCTGACCACCGCCTCGTACGACATGCTCGTCCTCCATGCCGCCTGGGACCGCGATCGCCTGCTCCTCTGGGGCGAAACCGACTCCCCGGCCAGGGCCCCCGGGCCCCGGGAAAAGACCGCGGGGCGCGGCAGCGCCGGGCGGACGCCTGGGCGCCATCCTTTCGCGGCATCAAGCCCGGTCCTGCGCCAGGGCCTCGTCGCCGCCGGTGTCGGGGACGTACCGCCGGCTGGTCGGCGCCGGGCCACGGCCTGGCTTCCCAGCCTCGTGGGCCTGCCCCTGGCTTCCAACCCCATCCTGGGCGGGCCGGCACCTGGCCGCCGCCGCCCCCGCCTGGCGGGCTGGAAGGTCTCCGTCCTCGCCGCCCGCCCTGCCCAGGCGGCAGAGCTCCTGGCCGTCCTGGGCAGGAACCCCGTCCCGGCGCGCGGCGTCCTGACGGCGCCGGACCTCCGCTTCTGGGCCGAGCTGCTCCAGCTCGCGGCGTCCCTCACCGCCCGCGAGCAGCTCCTGCCGGGTCTCGTTGCCCGGGGCCGGCAGTGGCGAGCCGTCTGGAGGCCGGTCCTCGCGGGGCGCGACCACGATTCCTTCCAGGCCATGGTCCAGGCCATGCCTCCGTCTGCCAGGGCCGTGAGCCTCGCCGACGATGCCCTGACAACCCCGCCCGAGCGATCCCCGGCCGCCCTGGCCCGGGCTTGCCTGGACCTGCTCGCCGACCACCTGGCCCGGACGGCCCTGGCCGAGGCCGGTGTCGTGCCGAAGCACTCCCGGGCAAGCATCCATGACATCTGGCTCGCCGCCCTGTGCTCGGCGAGCGGACGGATGGCCGGGAAACGGGAGGAGCTCCAGGCCCTGGCCGAGGCCGTCGCTGCGTGGACGCGCCCCCTCACCACTCTCGCCCAGGCTCCCGGCCGTCTCTGCCTGCGCCTTGAAGAGCCCGAGGAGAAGGCCGTCCCGGCCCGTTCCCGGCGACGGGCCACGGCGAGCGCCGGCCGCAACTGGCATCTCCGTTATCTCTTCCAGGCTGCCGACGACCCGAGCCTGGTGGTCCCAGCGGAGAAGCTCTGGAAGGCCCGGGGCAAGGACGCCGCCCTGCTGCGCCGCGGTGCACACGACCCCCGCGAGACCCTGCTGCTCTCGCTCGGCCAGGCGGCGAGCCTCTTCCCGCCCATCCGCAGCAGCCTGGAACAACCGGCCCCGGGCGGTTGTGAGCTGACGGCCCGGGACGCCCACGCCTTCCTCCGGGACGCCGTCCCGCTGCTGGAGCAGGCGGGTTTCAGCGTCCTCCTGCCGTCCTGGTGGACCCGCCGCGAAGGCCGGCCCCGCCTTGGCCTCCGCGCCCGGGTGCAGCGGCTGCGCGGCACCCAGGGGTCCGGCCTGTCCCTGGACTCGCTACTCCAGGTCCGCTGGTCGGCGGCCCTGGACGGCCAGGACTTGAGTCTCCAGGACCTCGAGGCCCTGGCCCGCCTCAAGGCTCCGCTCGTGCAGGTGCGCGGCCGCTGGGTCGAGGTGGACCCGGACCGCCTGCAGCAGGCGCTCGACTTCCTGAAGAACAAGCGCACCGCCCGGGCCAGCGTCGCCGAGGTCGCCCGCCTTGCCGTCGGCCTCGGTGAGGCTCCTGCCGGCCTGCCCGTGGAGGAAACCCGGGCCGCCGGCGAGCTTGGCCGGCTGCTCGCGGCCCTCCGGGGCGAATCGGTGTTCGGCGAGCTCCCCCCCCCGGCGGGCTTGCAGGGCGAACTCCGCCCCTACCAGCTCCGGGGCTACTCCTGGCTGGCCTTCCTCACTCGCTATGGTCTCGGTGCCTGCCTGGCCGACGACATGGGCCTGGGCAAGACGGTGCAGACCCTGGCCCTGGTCCAGCGCCTGGCCGAGGAGGGCGGCTCCGGCCCGGTGCTCCTGGTCTGTCCGACCTCGGTGCTCAACAACTGGCAGAAGGAGGCCGAGCGCTTCACGCCCGGGCTCAAGGTGCTCCTCCACCACGGCCCGCAACGGCGCAAGGGAGCCACCCTGCGCCGGGCGGCCGCCCGCCATGCCCTGGTCGTGACCAGCTACACCCTCCTGCAGCGCGACGCCGCCGCCCTGACCCAGGTGCGCTGGCTGGGCGTGGTTCTCGACGAGGCCCAGAACATCAAGAACCCCGACACCAAGCAGGCCCGGGCGGCGCGCACCATGCCAGCGACCTTCCGCATCGCGCTTACGGGGACACCCGTCGAGAACCACGTCGGCGAGCTGTGGT
This sequence comes from uncultured Planctomycetales bacterium, assembly GCA_964389745.1. GTDB lineage: Bacteria > Planctomycetota > UBA1135 > UBA1135 > UBA1135 > CAYMFV01. The sequence goes on from CAYMFV010000110.1 coordinate 6,211, forward strand.
CCATCATGGAGTTCCTCAACCCGGGTCTGCTCGGCAGCCGTGAGGCGTTCCGCCGGCGCTTCCTGGTGCCCATCCAGACCGGGTCGGCCCCGGAGGCCACCGACGAGCTCAAGCGCCGGGTGCAGCCCTTCCTGCTGCGCCGGGTCAAGACCGACCCGTCCATCCTCCCCGACCTGCCGGCCCGGGAGGAACGCAAGGTCTTCTGCGGCCTGACCCGGGAGCAGGCCGGCCTCTATGCTGCCGTGCTGCGCGAGGGCGAGAAGCGCTTGCAGGCGGCTGACGGGATCGAGCGCCGGGGTGTCATCCTGGCCCTGCTCACCCGCCTCAAGCAGGTGTGCAACCACCCGGCACATTACCTCGCCGACGGCTCCGGTCTCCATGGGCGTTCCGGGAAGCTCGAGCGCCTCCTGGAGATGCTGGAGGAAGTCCTGGACAACGGCGAGCGGGCGCTCATCTTCACCCAGTACCGGGAAATGGGCGAGCTCCTCCGCCAGGCAATCACCGAGGCCTGGGGCCGGGAGGTCTTCTTCCTCCATGGCGGCGTACGCCGGGCGCGCCGGGACGAGATGATCGAGCGCTTCCAGGCTGCAGATGGCCCACCGCTCTTCCTCCTCTCCCTCAAGGCCGGCGGTACTGGACTCAACCTGACCGCCGCCAACCACGTCTTCCACTTCGACCGCTGGTGGAACCCCGCGGTCGAAGACCAGGCGACCGACCGGGTCCACCGCATCGGCCAGAAGCGCCAGGTCCTGGTCTCCAAGCTCCTCTGCGCGGGAACGCTGGAGGAGCGCATCGATAGCATGATCGAGCACAAGCGCTCGGTGGCCGGCGCCGTGGTCGCGACCGGCGAGCGCGGGCTCACCGAGCTCTCCAACGAGCAGTTGCGCACGATCCTCGCCCTGGATCCCGAGACCGTGCTGGAATAGGAGCAAGCGCGTGGCACGACACAGGTGGTGGTACGATCCTTCCTGGCCGCCCCCCTCCCGGCCCAGGGAGGTGAAGGGTGGTGTCCGGGCGCACAGCACCCGGGGACGCTTCGGGCAGAGCTGGTGGGGCCGGCGCTGGGTGGAGGTCCTCGAGGGCTTCCACGTCGGCGCCCGGCTGCAACGCGGCCGCAGCTATGCCCGCCGCGGCCAGGTCCTGGCCATCGAGCTGGCGCACGGCTGCGTGACGGCCCGGGTCCAGGGCTCGCGTGCCTATCCCTACGACGTGTCCATCCGGGTGCGGGCCATCCCCAGTGCGGCGCGCCGCAAGCTCCGGCAGGCCATGGGCCGGCGACCAGCCCTGGCGGCGGGGCTGCTTGCCGGCGAGATGCCGGAGGAGCTGGAAGACCTCTTCCTGGAGGCCGGAGTGTCGCTCTTTCCCGAGCGCCGGGGGGACCTGCGCACTTCGTGCTCCTGCCCCGACTGGTCCGATCCCTGCAAGCACGTGGCCGCCGTCTACTACCTCGTGGCCGAGGAGCTGGACCGCGAGCCCCTCCTGCTCCTGCGACTCCGCGGCCTGGAACGCGAGGACCTCCTCGGGGCCGATCCCAGGGCAGGCGGGCGCCGGCGGCGTGGCAGGACCGGAGACACGGGGACCGCGGGCGGAGCACCGGAGAGCGTGCCGCTGCCCGCCGATCCCAGTGACTTCTGGAAGGACGGTCCTTCCGGGTCTGCACATGCCAGGCCCGCCGAGCCGCCGCCGCTCACCGCCGCCCTGCCGCGACGCCTCGGTCCCTTCCCTTTCTGGCGAGGCGAGCAGCCCTTCCTCGAGTGCATGGAGCGACTCTACCGCCCGCTCCGCAGCATCCGCCTGCCCGCGGAGGAAGAGGCCGGCTGACCGGCGCAGGCAGCGATCGCCACCTACTCGCGTAGCTGCACTTCGACCACCTCACCATCCCGCCACGCGAGCTCCTCGACCACCGTGCCCAGCCGCGTCCGGAGGCCCCGCACCCGGCCCTCCTTGCGCCACCCGGGCGGCAGGGCCGGCAGCAGGCGCAGCCGGCCCCCGTGGCTCTGGACCAGGG
>CAYMFV010000111.1:0-8217 GCA_964389745.1 uncultured Planctomycetales bacterium
ACCCGATAGCACCGACACCGCAAAAGCAACGACCCGAAGGCTGGGGGTAGGGGGCCTTGTGGACCGGGTGTCCGGGAACCCGCCCGCCGCCCCCCCTTCGGCGCACCCCGGCGAGACCTGGACAATCTGCGCTTGTTTTAGGCCTAGAATGGGGGGTGCGGGATGCGGTTTTCGCGGCGGAAGTTTCTGGGGATTCTCGGGTCCACCCTGGCCGGGGGGACGCTCTACGCCTGCGGGATCGAGCCGGTCTGGCTGCGGCGCACGGTGGTCCCGGTGGTCCTCGACTCGCTGCCGGAAGCCTTCGAGGGCTTCACGATCGCCCAGCTCTCCGATCTCCACGTCGGATCCGGGGTCTCGCGCTCGTTTCTCGAGCACGCGGTCTCGGTCGCCAACGCCGCCCGGCCGGACCTGGCCGTCGTCACCGGGGACTTGGTCGACGATCGCGGCCTTCACGGCGCGGCGGAGGAGGCGGCGGCGATCCTCTCCGGTCTGCAGGCGCGACACGGGGTCTGCGCGGTGCTCGGGAACCACGATACCGGCGCCTTTTTCCCGCTGGAAGAAGTCGCGACCGACGCGGTGCACCGCCTCGAGCGCGAGCTGGGTCGCGCCGGCATCGACCTGCTCGAAAACGAGTGCCGGATCCTGCAACGCGGGAGGGGGCGCCTGCGGGTGGCCGGCCTCGGCGATCTCTGGAGCGGGCGGTTCGAGCCCCGGCGCACCCATCTGGCCGAGCCGAAGGGGGTCTGCCTCGCGCTCTCGCACAACCCCGACACCGCCCCCGAGCTGGCCCGCCGGGGCGCCGACCTGATCCTGAGCGGCCACACCCACGGGGGCCAGGTGAACCTGCCGCTTTTCGGCCCGCCCTACCTTCCGGTCCGGTGCAAGCAGTTCGTCGCCGGCCCCTACGCGGTGGAGGGTTCGCGCCTCTACGTCAACAGCGGACTCGGCTACAGCCACCGGATCCGGTTCCGGGCCCGGCCCGAGGTGACGATTCTCACCCTGCACGCTCCCGTCTGACCGGACGCGCTTGGTATCGTGGTCCCCGATGGGACCCGGCCGGCCCAACCGACGCCCCCGCGACTACTTCTACGGCGAGGTGTTGCGTTTGCCGCCGGGCACCCGTGACCCCGACCACTACACCCTCCTCGGCCTGCCGTTTTTCGAGGAGGACCACGATGCCATCCTGCGCGCCGCCCTGGAGCGCACCCGTGTCCTGGAGGCCTGCCAGGCGGATCCGCGGCCGGCCTACCGCCAGGCGGCCACCCGGCTCATCGCCGACGTCCGGGAGGCCCGGATGGCCCTGCTCGACCCCCAGCGCCGCAGGGAGTACGACGCCGCCCTGATCGGGACCGGTTCCCGGGAGCCCGAGGAGCGCAAGCCGATAGCTCCTCTCGAGCTCGCCGCCGGGGCGATGTTCGCCGGCCGCTACCGGGTGCTGGGCGAGGCGCGCCGGGGAGGCCTGGGAGTGGTCTACGAGGCCCTCGACTCCAATCTGCGGACCAGGGTCCACCTGAGCGTGCTCGGCTATGAGCTCTCCTCCGATCGCCAGGCGAGGCGGGCCATCGAGCAGGCGGCCCGCTCCGCGGCCCAGCTCGACCACCCCTGCATCGTCCGGGTCGACGAGGTGGGGGAGGCGAGCGGCCTGCTCTTTCTGCGCAGCCGCTCTCCGGAGGGAGTCTCGCTGCCGGCGGCGCTGGACGCGACACCGCACCGGCGCTTCGAGCCGGGGCGCGCCATGGAGGTCCTTCGCCAGCTCGCCTCCGCCCTGGCCTTCGCGCAGGACCAGGTCGGCGCCCCGGCGGGCCAGCCCGGGGGCGGGGTAGGCCGCCGGGACGTTTTTGACTGGGACGCGCGGGGGCTGCGCTACGAGGTCCAGCCTGGTCGTGGCCACAAGACCGGCTTCTTCTGCGACCAGCGGGAGAACCGCCTGCGCCTGCGCCGTCTGGCCCGGGGGCGCCGGGTCCTGGACGTCTGCTGCTACACGGGTGGCTTCGCCCTGAACGCCGCCGCCGGGGGCGCCCGGGAGGTCCTGGCCGTGGACCTGGACGAGGAGGCGGTGGCCATGGCCCGGCGCAACGCCGACCGCAACGCCGAGTTCCTCGGCGCCGCCCGGAAGACCCTGCGCTTCGTCCACGCCGACGCCTTCTCCTACCTCCGGACCCTGGCCCGGAACGGCCGGCTGTTCGAGCTCGTGGTCCTGGACCCGCCGGCCTTCCTCCGGGGCGGCCGCGACCCCGAGGAGGCCCGGGCCCGCTACCACGACCTGAACCGCCTGGCCCTGGAGCTGGTGGCCCCCGAGGGCCGGCTGCTGACCTGCTCCTGCTCCGGGCTCCTCGACCGCCGGGCCTTCCAGGACATCGTCCGGCGGGCGGCCCGGCGCGCCGGCCGGCCCGCCCGCCTGGAGGCGGTCACCGGCGCCGGCCCGGACCACCCGGTGCGCCTCGACGTCCCCGAGGGCGAGTACCTCAAGGCCCTGTGGCTGGTCGTGGCCGCCCCCCCCCCAGAGCCCACGGGCCGAAGAGCCGCTCCGACAGCAGGATCCACGCCAGACAGGCCAGGGCCCCGGCCAGGACGTCCACCAGGTAGTGGTAGCGCAGGTAGAGGGTCGCCGCGGCGGTGAGCAGGGCCCAGGGCACCATCAGGGGAGCCAGGGGCCGGGCCCGGGTCCAGGCCAGCCATGCCACGTAGGCGGACAGCATCGTGTGGCCGCTGGGGAAGCAGTCCCGGACCGTGGGCGAGCGGGCCAGGACGTGCTCGTGGATCCAGGGCTGGAGGCCCAGGGAGGGCAGGGCCTCGACGTAGGGCACGAAGGGCCAGGGGGAGCGGGCCGGCACCAGGAGGTACCCGCAGTAGGAGAGGAGGAAGCCGAGGATCACCCGGTCCAGACTCCCGGCTACCCCCTCCCTGTCCCCCCGCCGGACCAGGAACAGGAGCAGGACCACGGGACACAGGTAGAAGGAGGCGTAGACGGCCGCCAGGAGGTCGGTGAGCAGGGGCCCGGCCAGCGGGCCCCAGACCCCCTCCCAGGTGTAGCCCAGGAGCCGCCGGTCCACGGCCAGGAGCAGCCATTCCCGGTCCTCCGGCAGCAGCCAGGGCAGGACCAGGCCCAGGGCCGAGTACACCGCCAGCAGGAGGCCCAGGGAAGCGGCCACCCGGAGGGCCAGGGCCCGGCCGGGAGGGAGACGCCGGGCCAGGGCCTCCAGGAGCAGACCGCAGAGGCCCAGGCCCGCCCAGACCCCGGCCACCCGACCGGCCTGGGGCAGGCGCCCCCAGGCAGCGGCCACCAGCACCAGGATCAGGATCAGGAGGCAGAAGGCGGGGACCAGGAGGCCGAGGCTCCGGCAGGTCCCGGCGGCGCGGGGCGGGCCGTCCATGGCGGGCGGGGCAGGATAGCCAGCGCGCCGGGCAGGGCCTTGCACCCTGGACGACCCTGGGTTAGCCAAGGCTCCGGAGACGACTGCAATGAGACATGCTCTAGGTGCCCTTCTCCTTCCCCTCCTGGCCCTGGCGGTCCCCCTCCAGGCCCAGGAGGACTGTCAGGGCTGTCACGCCGAGGTGACCCCCGCCATCGTCCGGGACTGGCAGCTGTCGGCCCACAGCCAGAACGAGGTCGGGTGCAGCGAGTGCCACGGGGACGAGCACTCCAGCGCCGCCGACGTGGACAAGGTCTGGACCGTCACCGCCGACACCTGCGGTACCTGCCACGAGGAGCCGCTGGCACAGTTCTCCCGGGGCAAGCACGCCCTGGCCTGGGCGGCCATGAAGGCCATGCCGACCATCCACTGGCAGGCCATGACCCTCATCGACGGGATGAAGGGCTGCGGCGGCTGCCACAAGATCGGCCTCAAGGCCCCGGAGGAGGTCGAGCGCCTGAAGGCCGAGGGCTCCACCTTCGGCCACGCCTCCTGTGACTCCTGCCACACCCGCCACACCTTCTCGGTCCGGGAGGCCCGGGAGCCGGAGGCCTGCGCCACCTGCCACATGGGCTTCGACCACCCCCAGTGGGAGATGTGGTCCACCTCCAAGCACGGCGTGCGCCACCGCCTGAAGAAGGACGGGGTCCTGCCCGAGGACGCCGCCGCCCCCACCTGCCAGACCTGCCACATGCCCGAGGGCGACCACGAGGTCCGTACGGCCTGGGGCTTCCTGGCGGTGCGTACCGACGGGCTGGCCCCCTACCCCGGTGAGGACCCGGAGTGGTGGCAGGACCGGGTCACCATCCTCCAGGCCCTGGGGGTCCTGGATCCCGAGGGCAAGCCGACGCCCCGGCTGGAGGTGGTGCAGAAGGCGCAGGTGGCCCGGCTCTCGGCGGCGGACTTCGACCGGGAGCGGCAGCGGATGCTGGCGGCGTGCAGCCAGTGCCACTCGGAGAACTTCGCCCGGGGCGAGCTGGCCAAGGGTGACGACATGATCCGGGAGACCGACCGGCTCCTGGCCGAGGCGATCCGCATCGTCGCCGGGCTCTACGAGGACGGCATCCTCCGCCAGCCCGAGAGCTACGCCTTCGCCTTCCCGGACCTCCTGACCTTCCACGACGCGCCCACCACCATCGAGCAGCGTCTCTTCCTGATGCATCTCAAGCACCGGATGCGCGCCTTCCAGGGCACCTTCCATGCCAACCCGGACTACGCCCTGTGGTACGGCTGGAGCGAGATGCAGCAGGACCTGGCGGAGATCCGGCACCAGGCCGAGGAACTCCGGCGCCGCTTCGGCGCGGACTGAGCCCCCGACGGGGGGATGGCCGGAGGCGGGGCCGCCGTATCATGCGGCGGCCTCGCCCGTCACTACCGGGAAGCCGATGCGTCGCCGCCACCTCCTCCTTGTCCTCGGCCCGCTCCTGGCCGCCTGCGGCCAACCCGGGCCCGCCGTACCCCTCCCCGACTTCGACGAGGCCCGGGCCTTCGCCGACCTCCGCCACCTGGTGGAGGAGATCGGCGACCGGCGCATCGGCACGCCGGGCGCCGAAGCGACCCGAGCCTACATCCGCTCCCAGCTCGAGCCCCTGGGCTGGGTCTTCGAGGAGGACCCCTTCCCGGTCGTGCCGCCGGAGGGCGCCCGGCGCAAGGGCGAGATCCAGGGGGTGAACCTCCTGGCCCGCCGGCCCGGCACCGAGCCGGGGGAGATCTGGATCGGCAGCCACTACGACACCTTCGACCTGCCGGGCTTCGTCGGCGCCAACGACGGCGGCAGCTCCACCGCCGTGCTCCTGGAGCTCGGCCGCCAGCTTGCCGGCCGGGACCCCATCGAGGGTCCAGGGATCACCCTGGTCTGGTTCGACGGCGAGGAGAAGTTCCCGCCCGTGGCCTGGGACGACAAGAGCAACAGCACCTTCGGCAGCCGCCACCTGGTCGAGCGCCTCCGGGCCGAGAAGCGCCTGGACGAGGTCCTGGCCCTGGTCCTCCTGGACATGGTGGGCGACCGGGATCTGGCCCTGCAGGTGGAGAGCCGCTCCAGCGGGCGCCTGGTCCGGGCCTTCGAGGCCGCCGCCCAGGACCTGGGCTGGGTGGGTCGGAACGCCATCCTGGCCGGCACCTACGAGCTCCAGGATGATCACCTGCACTTCATCCGGGCCAGCGTGCCGGCCATCGATCTCATCGACTTCCGCTACGGTCCGAGCAACCGCTGGTGGCACACCCGGGAGGACACCCTGGACAAGTGCAGCGCCGCGAGCCTGGGGCGGACGGGCAGGCTGGTCCTCGCCACCCTCCCGCACCTCCGGGCCACCCTGCGCCGCTGAGCGCCGCCGGCCTCAGTCCGCGTCGGTGCCCGTCCGGCGGCGACGGCGTTCCTCCGCATGGATCTGGGCGGCCCGGCGCCGGGCCCGGGCCAGCTCCCGGCGCCACTCGGGCCGGATCTGGCTGCCCTCCTCCAGGGCCCGCTGGATGACCGTGGCCGCCTCCGCCGGGTCGTCGGTGCAGTAGAAGAGGTCCAGGTCCTTCGCCGAGATGGTGCCCCCGGGGATCATCGAGCGCTTCATCCAGCGCACCAGCCCTCCCCAGTAGTCCCTGCCCATGAGGACCATGGGGAAGTTCTCCATCTTCCGGGTCTGGATCAGGGTGAGGGCCTCGAAGAACTCGTCCAGGGTGCCGAAGCCCCCGGGCAGGATGACGTAGCCCAGGGCGTACTTGGCGAACATCACCTTGCGGGCGAAGAAGTAGTTGAAGTGCAGCGAGATGTCCTGCCAGCCGTTCGCCTCCTGCTCCATGGGCAGGGTGATGTTCAGGCCCACGGACACGCCGCCGCCCCGTTTGGCCCCCCGGTTGGCCGCCTCCATCAGCCCCGGGCCGCCGCCAGTGATGACCGCGTAGCCCCGGCGCGCGATCTGCTCGGCGGTGCGCTCAGCCATCTCGTACCAGGGATGGCCCTTCGGCGTCCGGGAGCTGCCGAAGATCGAGATCGCCGGACCCAGGTCCCGGAGGGAGTCGAAGCCCTCCACGAACTCGCCCATGATCTTGAAGACCATCCACGGATCGCCGGCATCCTTGGACTGGAGCTCCTGGCGGGCACGGTAGTTGTGACGGCGGTGGCGGCTCATGGGGAAGAACAGAGTCTAGCCCCGCCCGGCTAGACTTCCGCCGTGGCCGGCCAGCCCACCGTCTTCCTGGACCGTGACGGCACGCTCCTCCGGGAGGTGCCCTATCTGGACGACCCCCGCCGCGCCGAGGTCCTCCCCGGCGTGGCCGAGGCCCTGGCGGTACTGCATCGGTCCGGGGTGCTGCTGATCGTGGTCTCGAACCAGTCGGGGATCGCCCGGGGCCTCCTGGACGAGGGCGACCTGCTGGCCATCCAGGAGCGGGTGGACCGGGAGCTGGCCCGGGCCGGGGCCCGGGTGGACGCCTGGTACCACTGCCCCCACCACAACGCCGTGGGCGTCCCTCCCCAGCGCCGTCGTTGCCAGTGCCGCAAGCCTCGGCCGGGGCTCCTGGACCGGGCCGCCGAGGACTTCACCATCGACTGGCAGCGGTCGGCGGGCGTGGGCGACGACGTCCGGGACCTCCAGGCCTACGCGGCCCGGGGCCTGCCCTCGGTCCTGGTGGGCACGGGCAAGGGCCGCCTGACCCGCCAGCGCCTGGCCGAGGCTGGCCAGGACCCGGACCTCTACTGCGCCCACTTCGGCGAGGCGGTGCCCTGGCTCCTGCGCCGCTGCGGCCTGCCCTGATCCCGCCGCCCCCGGCCCCGGCCGCCGGGGCTATCCTGACGGCGGGCCCTGGCACCCGGTCCCGCAGTCCCACCTCGCCCATGCCCGTAGAGGAAGCGGAACGCATTCTCATCGCCGACGAGGACGGCCGGAGCGCGGCCGATCTCGAGCGCGCCCTCCGGGGGGAGGGACTCGTGGCCGACACCTGCGAGACGGCCACGGCGGCCCTGGCTCGTCTCGAGGCCCGCCCCCACGCTGTCCTCCTCTGCAGCGTGGGCCTGCCGGACGCCAGCGGCCTCGAGCTCCTGCGCCGGGCCCGCTCCCTCCCCGTCCCGCCGGCCGTGATCCTGGCCTCCGCCTTCGCCACCGCCCAGGAGGCCCTGGCGGCCCGCCGGGCCGGCGCCTTCGAGTACCTGACCAAGCCCCTCCTGGCCGGGGAGGTGGTACTGGTGGTCCGCCGGGCCCTGGAGGAGCGCAACCTCCGGGACGAGAACCGGAACCTGAAGGCCCGCCTCGGTCTGGAGGACACCCTGGACCGGATGGTGGCCCGGGATCCGAGCATGCGCCGGACCTTCGAGGTGGCCCGGCGGGTGGCCTGCACCCGGGCCACGGTGCTGATCAGCGGCGAGAGCGGCACCGGCAAGACCCTGATGGCCCGGGCCATCCACCGTCTCTCGGACCGGGCCGACCGTCCCTTCGTGGTGGTCTCCTGCGGCTCCCTGCCTGAGAACCTCCTGGAGACCGAGCTCTTCGGCCACGCCCGGGGAGCGTACACCGGAGCCCACCGGGACGCCGTCGGCCGCTTCGAGCAGGCCGACGGCGGCACCCTCTTCCTGGACGAGATCGGCGCCGCCTCGCCGGCCCTGCAGCTCAAGCTCCTGCGCTTCCTCCAGGACCGGCAGTTCGAGCGGGTGGGCGAGACCCGGACCCGGACCGCCGACGTCCGCCTCCTCCTGGCCACGAACCAGGATCTGGCCACGGCCGTCCGCCGCGGCGCCTTCAGCGAGGACCTCTACTACCGCATCCAGGTCATCCACCCCCACCTCCCCCCCCTCCGCCCTGTCTCTTATACCCATCCC
>CAYMFV010000112.1:0-8174 GCA_964389745.1 uncultured Planctomycetales bacterium
GAGGCTGAAACGGGACCTCAAGGCAGGGCAACGGCCTCCCCTCCTCGCCGGGAAATCTCTGGCCATGATCTTCGAGAAGCCGAGCTTGCGCACCCGCGTCACCTTCGAAGTCGGCATGACGCAACTAGGCGGCCATCCCGTTTACCTGACGCCGGCCGACGTCCAGCTCGGAAAACGCGAGCCCGTCTCCGACGCGGCGTTGAATCTCGAGCGCTGGGTCGACTTCATCATGGCTCGCACGTACGCCCACCAAACCCTCGTCGACCTGGCCCGCCACGCGCGGATCCCCGTCATCAACGGCCTCTCCGACACCCTCCACCCCTGTCAGGTCCTCAGCGATTGCCTCACCCTGATCGAGCAACGCGGTCAGCTCGACGGCCTGCGCATCGCTTTTCTCGGCGACGACAACAACATGGCCCGCTCGTGGATCGCCGCCGCCACCCGCTTCCCGGCCCGCTGTCCCCGCTGCGGCCGGGGGGTGAAGCTGGACTGGCGCTACTGCGCCTGGTGCCACGGCCCCCGGATCGGCCCCCGGAGCAACCGGAGCTACAGCGACCGGGAGTACCGGGCCCAGTGCGGGCAGCCGGGCTGCAAGGGCCCCCTGCTCCCCTTCAGCCGCTACTGCCCGTGGTGCGGCCGCCGGGTCCGGCTGGAGTGGCCGCTGCCGGAGCACCGGGAGCGCTGCCCTCGCTGCCGCTGGGGCGTGGTCCGGGAGTTCTGGTCCTGCTGTCCCTGGTGCGGCCGCAGCCTCGCCGCCCCCGCCGCCAACGGCCGGAGGTCCCGCTCCTGATGCCCGGCGCTCCCGAGCTGCCGGGGATCCTCTCCTGCCAGGACCTGGCCGCGCCCCTCCTCCTGGCCGTGCCCGGCGGCCAGGTGGCTGCCTTCACTGGCCGGGCACCGGGCAAGGAGGGACCCAACGAGGACGCCCTGGCCGTCCTCCCCTGCGGCGCCGGCGGCGTCGTCCTGGCCGTCGCCGACGGCATGGGCGGCGGCCCCGCCGGGGAGCTGGCCGCCTGGCTGGCCCTGCACGAGCTGGAGCGGACCGTCCTCGACGCCTGCCGCCAGGGCGCCCCCCTCCGGGAGGCCATCCTGCACGGCTTCGAGGAGGCCGACCGGGCGGTCCAGGAGAGCGTTGCCGGCGCCACCACCCTGTCCGTGGTCGCCGTCGGGGGGGGGCGGTTCCGGCCCTACCACGTGGGCGACTCGGGGGTCCTCCTCACCGGGCAGCGGGGCCGCATCAAGCTCCTGACCATCGCCCACTCCCCCACCGGCTACGCCGTGGAGGCGGGCCTCCTCGACCCGTGGGAGGCCATGATCCACGAGGAGCGCCACGTGGTCAGCAACATGGTGGGGACCGGGGAGATGCGCATCGAGCTGGGCCCGGACCAGCCACTGGCCCCCCGGGACACCCTGGTCCTCGCCTCGGACGGCCTCTTCGACAACCTCCACCCCGAAGAGATCGCCGGGGTCGTGCGCCAGGGGCCCCTGGACGCCGCCGCCGGGCGCCTCCTGGAGCTCTGCCGCCGGCGCATGGCCCGGTCCCAGGAGGACGACCCGGCCGGCAAGCCCGACGACCTGAGCTTCCTCCTCTACCGGCCGGCGAGCCCGCCCGGCGACGGCTAGCATCCGGCGGTGGGCCTGCTCCTCTCCTGCCTGCTCCTGCCCTGCCCGGCTCCGCCCCAGGAGGCGCCGGCCCCCCCGCCGCCCGTCTGGGAGCGGGTGGTGGTGGTCGGTGCCAGCGCCGCCGCGGGTTTCGGTACCGCCCGGGAGGCCGGCGGCACCGACGTCCCCCTGGGCCGCTTCCTGGAGCCCATGCTCCGGCGCGACCACGAGGAGGTCCTGGACCTGGGGGACGCCCTCTTCTTCCTGAACCCCCGGGGCAAGGGCCGCAGCCAGGTGGAGCTGGCCCGGGAGGAGGAGCCCACCCTGCTGGTGGCAGTGGACTTCCTCTTCTGGTTCACCTACGGCCTGCCACCCGGCGACCGGGACCCCATGGAGTGGCGCCTGGAGCTCCTGGAAGAGGGGCTGGAGCTCCTCGGGGACTTCTCCTGCCCGGTCCTCGTGGCCGAGGTCCCGGACATGCGCCGGGCCATCGGCACCATGCTCCTGGCGGAGCAGGTGCCCGCCCCCGCCGAGCTTGCCCGCCTGAACCGGCGGATCCGGGAGTGGGCCGCAGGGCACCCCGAGGTCGTCCTGGTGCCCCTGGCGGCGGAGCTGGAGCGCCTCCGGGAGCAGGACGTGGGCCGCCGGGAGCGGGGCGAGCCCCCCCTCCTGCAGTGGGACCACCTCCACCCCACCCTGCCCGGCCTGGCCCGCCTGGCCGCCCTCTGCCTGGAGAGCCTCCGAGAGTCCCGCCCCGGGCTGCCGGCGGCGGCCTTCGCCCTCGACGCGGCGGCCACCCTGGCCCGGGTCCGGGAGGATCTCCGCCTGGGAGCACCCGCCACCGGGTCCTAGGATTGCGGGACATGCAGCTGCCGCTCGCCGCCCTGGAGGAGCGGGCCGCCCGGAGCGGCCTCGCCGGCATTCCCGAGAAGGTGCTGGCCGGCCAGCGCCTCGCCGCCGCCGACGCCCTGGCCCTGTATCGGAGCGACGACCTGGCCCTGGTCGGCCTGCTCGCGAACCACGTCCGGGAGGAGCGCCACGGCAACCGCTGCTACTACAACGTCAACATCCACGTCAACTACACCAACTGGTGCAACAAGTTCTGCGGCTTCTGCGCCTTCCAGCGCCGGCCGAAGGAGGAAGGCGCCTGGTGCATGACGCCCGAGGAGGTGCACGACGCAGTGGCTGCCGCCAATCCCGAGGCCACCGAGGTGCACATGGTGGCCGGGGTCTGGCCGGCCCTGCCCTACGCGTACTACCTGGACATCCTCCGGGCCGCCAAGGCCGCTCGGCCGGACATCCACGTCAAGGCCTTCACCATGGTCGAGGTGGACCAGATCCTGAAGGTGGCCCGGAAGCCCCTGCCCGAGGTCCTGGCCGAGCTCCGGGAGGCCGGCCTGGACTCCCTCCCCGGGGGGGGGGCAGAGGTGTTCAGCGAACGGGTGCGCCAGGAGCTGTATCCACGAAAGATGGGCGCCGAGCGCTGGGTGGATCTGGCCCGGGCCATCCACGAGCAGGGCTTCCGGACCAACTGCACCATGCTCTACGGGATGACCGAGACCCTCGAGGAGCGGGTGCACCACCTGCAGGTCCTCCGGGACCTCCAGGACGAGACCGGCGGCTTCCAGACCTACGTCCCCCTGGCCTTCCACCCGGAGAACACGCCCAGCCTCGCCCACCTGCCCCTGCCCGGCCCGGCGGAGCGGCTGCGGGCCATCGCCATCGGCCGCCTCTTCCTGGACAACGTCCCCCACATCAAGGCCTACTGGGTGATGCTCGGCCTGGCCGTGGCCCAGCTCGCCCTGGGGATGGGCGCCGACGACCTGGACGGCACCGTCAGCCAGGAGCACATCTACCACGACGCCGGGGCCGGCACGCCCCAGGCCCTCCAGCGGGACGACCTGCACCGGCTGATCCGGGAGGCCGGCCGGGTCCCGGTGGAACGGGACACCCTCTACCGGGTGCTCCGGACCTTCGCGGAGGAGACCGTCCCGGCGGCCTGAAGGCCTTGGCCCGACTGCGCATCGGCACCGTGCCCTACCTGGTGGCCCGGCCCCTGGGCTGGGGCCTGGCGGAGCAGCCCGGCGTGGAGCTCCTGGTGGCCCCCCCCTCGGTCCTGGCCCGGGAGCTCCGGGCCGGCCGCCTGGACGTGGCCCTGGCCTCCTCCATCCTCTGCGACCGGGTCCAGGGGCCGGACGGCGAGGGGCTGTGCCTCTGGGAGGAGGGACCGGTCATCGCCGCCCGGGGGGCGGTCCGCTCGGTCCTCCTCCTCCTCCGCCCGGGCCTGCCCGGGCCCGAGGCAGTGCGCCGCCTCTGCCCGGACCCCCACAGCCGCACCGGCCGGGCCCTGGCCCGGATCGTCCTGGCCGACGCCTTCGGGGCCGCCTTCGAGGAGCTGGTCTCCCCCGCCGGGAGCGACCCCTTCGCCAGCGGCGCCGACGCCGTCCAGCGTATCGGCGACCCGGCCCTCCGGGAGCGGGTGCGGCGCCGGGACTGGACGGTCCTGGATCTTGGTGCAACCTGGCGGACCCTGACCCGTCGTGCTTTCGTGTACGCCGGCTGGATCGGCCGGCCGGGTTTCGACCCGGCCCTGGCAGCGGCACCGCTCCTGGAGGCAGCGGAGAAGGGCCTGGCGGCCCGCTCCGCCCTGGTGGCCGAGGGTGCGTGCCGGCTCGGCCTGGAGGAGGCATTCCTCCGCCGCTACCTCTTCGAGGACCTGGCCTACGACCTCCCCGCCGCCGAGGTCCGGGGCGCCCTGGAGGAGTTCGGCCGGCGACTCGCCCGGCACCCGGAGCCGGCCCTTTCCCCGGGATCTCCCGGTGATCCCAGGTCCCCTGGAGGCTAGAGAGGGCAGCGCGATGGACGTCGCCGAGCTCCCGCTCCTCGCCCTCCCCAACGTCCTCCTGTACCCGGGGGCGATGCTGCCCCTGCACGTCTTCGAACCCCGCTACCTGCAGATGGTCGAGGAGATGGAGCGGAGCGGGGAGCGACGCCTGGTCCTCGGCCTCCTCCGACCCGGCTGGGAGGAGGACTACTTCGAGCGGCCCCGGGTCCACGCCCTGGCCGGCCTGGGCGAGGTCCTCCAGGTCCACCGGAGCGCCGAAGGCCACTGCAACGTCCTGGTCCGGGGCGAGGGGCGGGTCCGCATCCTCGGGGAGGTCCCCGGCGAGGCCCTCCGCCGGGTCCGGATCGAGGAGGTCCAGGAGATCCCGGTGGCCGACCCGGCCGAGGAGCAGCGCCTCGCCCGGCGCCTGCGCCAGTCCCTCATCGAGTTCGCCGAGGGCTCCCTGGTCCTCCCCGGTCGGGCCCCCCTCTCCTACCTGGCCGACGTGGTCCTGGTGGCCATGCCCCTGGACCTGGAGGTGCGCCAGGAGCTCTTCGCCGAGCTGGACGTGGAGCGCCGGGCCCGGGCGGTCCTGGCCGCCGCAGAGGAGGTCCTGCGCAACCGCCGGGACGTCGACCAGGCCCTGCGCCGGGCCGGGCCGGCGAGCTGGAACTGAGGGGCGACCGGCAGGAAGCGGACAGACCGTCCGCTCAGCGCAGCCCCAGGACCACCGGGTTGTGGTCCGAGGCCCGGCGGATCTCCTCGTCCTCCAGGACCCGGGCGTCGGTGGCCACGTGGTCCAGGGCCGGCGTCAGGAGGAGGTAGTCGACCCGGGAGCGGTAGGGCTCCTCGTTGAAGGTCACCACCTCCTGGCCCTCGAGGGGGTCGACCAGGCCCGCATCCTGGAGGACGCCCAGGGTCCGGGACTCGGGCACGTCGTTGCAGTCCCCGGCGAGAATGGCCCGGTAGCCCGGGTCCCGGGCCAGCTCCTCCTTGAGGATGGCCGCCGCCGCCTCGGCCTCGGCCAGACGGACGATGTCGGCCTCGGCGCCGCCGTGCTGGGACTTGAAGTGGACCACGTAGACGTCGGCCTCCAGGGGGGGGCCGAGGTGGACCCGGAGGAGGTCCCGGCGGAAGCGCTGCTCCCGGCCCTTCCCGTCCCGGAAGCGCCGCCAGGCGTAGCTCGTGACCGACTCCACGGACAGGCGGGTGAGGAGGGCCACGTCGATCCCCCGGCGGTCGTTGCCCTCCACCAGGACCACCTCGTAGCCCATGTCGGGCAGGTGCCTCGCCACGAAGTCCTCGAGGAGGAAGCGGTGCTCCACCTCCTGGAGGCAGACCACGTCGGCATCCAGGCGCCGGAGGACGGCGGCCAGGCGCTCCTGGCGGGCGTCGCCGGTGAAGGCCGGCCGGGTGACCTCGTCCTTGTGCCAGGGGTCGTCGTAGCGGTCGAAGAAGTTCTCCACGTTCCAGGTGACCACCCGGATGGGAGGAGTCGCCGCGTCGGGCGCCGCGGCCGCCCCCTGGAGGGCCAGGACAAGGAGGAGCACGGGCATGGCGCCGGAGTATAGGCGGGATCCGACCGCCGGCGGGGGGGCCGGCAACCCGGCCCCGTGCAGGGCCTAAGATGTCCCCTTCCATGTCCGGCTCGTCCCCCCTCAAGCTCCTGGGCCGCGCTCTGGGCGCCGTCCACCTGGCCGCCGGGGCCATCCCCCTGCTCTTCCTGGGGGTGGCCCTCTTCCAGGCCGCCCGCTTCGGCTTCGAGGCGCCTCCGGAGCGCTACGGCCGCGTCCTGTTCAACCGGGTCGCCGGCACCGAGGCCATCGTCCAGAGCATCCTCGGCTCCGCCCGGAAGTACAACTACCCGCCGGAGCGAATCCGGGTGGGCATCTGGGGTCTGGCCGACCGCCCCGGCGGACTGGTGCACGAGGAGGCCCTGGGGGTGTACATCGCCCGGGCCCTGCGGCAGGCGGGGATCCGGGTCCGGGCCCACGACCCCCACCGGCAGGCGGCTGCCCGGGCCCTCTTCGGTGGCGAGGTGGAGGTGGTGACCGACCCCCTGGCGGCGGCGGCCTGCAACATCCTCATCCTGGCCTGCGAGGAGGCGGAGTACGCCGGGGTGGACTGGCAGGCAGTGGCGCAGGCCATGTACCGGCCGAAGACCGTCTTCGACTGCCGCTCCTTCCTGGACGGCGATGCCGCACGCCGGGCAGGGCTGATGTACGTGAACATGGGCAACCCCCGCTACCAGCTCTGGCAGGACCCGGACCTGGAA
Organism: uncultured Planctomycetales bacterium; assembly: GCA_964389745.1. Classification (GTDB taxonomy): domain Bacteria; phylum Planctomycetota; class UBA1135; order UBA1135; family UBA1135; genus CAYMFV01. Next base: position 6,702 of record CAYMFV010000112.1, read on the forward strand.
CCCTGGCTGGCGGAGGTGCGCATGGCGACGAAGAAGGACAGTCGCATCCTGTTCGTGCCGACCAAGCTCCTCGACCCCCAGGCACCGCAGCCGCCGACGGCGAGCCCCCGCTCCCGCTACTTCCTGGCCATCAACTACATGCTCCTGCCCCGGCAGCTCTACTTCTACCGGCCGGTCCTGGCCAGCGGCACAGTGGCCCAGTACCAGGCCTGGGTCGAGGCCCTGCGCCAGCGCGATCCCTTGCAGGACGACGAACGCCGGGCGAGCATCCGGGACACCGGGGCCGACCACCTGGTGGCCTTCCTCATCGACCAGGACTTCCGGGCCGGCGACTGGAGCCTGGGTCGGGTGGGTCTGAGCCGCGGCCGGCCGCCCGGGCAGCCGCCCGAGGGCGCCCCGGCCGGCGCCGAGGAGGGCCAGCGATGAACGCCCTCGGCGGCATCCTGGTCGTGGCCTGCGCCTGGCTCCTGGGCCGGGCCCTCCTGCCCTCCCGGCGCGCCGTCCCCCGGAGCCTCTACGAGGAGCAGGGCACGGCCTTCCTCCTGGGCAGCGCCGGGCTGGTGGCGGCCTGCATGCTCCTGACCTGGGCCGGGGGCCTCCTCACCACGCCGACGGCCTGGCTCCTGCTCCTGGGTGCCGCGGCCCTCGGAGGCTGGCGCCTGGTCCTGGACAGCCGCCGGGACGCGCCCCCGGCTCCGCCGGTCCTGGCCGGCTGGCAGCTCGCCCTGCTCCTGGTCCTGGGCATCGGGGCGGCCCTGGTGACCCTGGTCCACCCCCTCAACAACTTCGACGCCCTCTTCCACTTCGCCTACAAGGCGAAGGTCCTCTACTTCACCGGCGACATCCGGGACTCGGCCTTCACCGGCATGGTCGGGGCCGACGGCCAGCCCCTGGAGTTCGGCCGGGTCATGACCCACCCGGCCTATCCCCTGGGCATCCCCTTCCTCGAGGCCCTGGCCGCCCACGCAGCATTCGGCTGGAGCGAGCGCTGGGTGCAGGTCCCCCTGGCCTTCTGGTCCCTCTGCCTGCCGGCGGCGGTGGCCTTCGGACTCCGGGGCGTGCACCCCCGGGCGGCCCGCTGGGGCGCCCTCCTGGCTGCCGCCACGCCGGTCCTCTACGTCCGGGACTACCTGGCCCCGGGGTCCCGGCCCTTCGCCGCCGACGTCGGCCTGGGCGAGAACGTGCTCCTGAACGTCCCCGCCGACCTGCCGGTGGCCGCCTTCCTGGCCGCCGCCCTGGCCCTGTGGATCCGGGCGGGGCGCCGGCGCTCCCGGGGCGCCGCCCTGGGCGCCGGCCTGTGCCTGGCAGGGGCGGCCCTGGCCAAGAACGAGGGCCTGGCCCTGGCGGCGGTCTTCGCCGGCGCCGCCCTCCTGGCCGCCCTCCTGGCCCGGCGGCGGGAGATCCTTGCCGCCACCGGCGTGGCCGCCGGCCCGGGTCCCCTCCTCCTGGTGCCCTGGCTCCTGCCCCGGGCCC
>CAYMFV010000113.1:0-8173 GCA_964389745.1 uncultured Planctomycetales bacterium
GTCCTGGCCTGGGAGCAGTTCCGGCTGCCCTGGACCTCCCCCCCCCGTCCGGAGCGGTCCGTGGAGTCGCTGCCGCCGCTGGAAGCGGAGGAGGGTCCGGAGGCAGTCGTCATCCGGGCCGAGGGACTGCTCGTCGAATTGGACCGCGCCACCGGCATGCTGCAGCGCTGGCAGGTCGGCGGCCGGGAGCTCCTCGCCGGCCCGGTGCACCCGAACCTCTGGCGGGCGCCCACCGACAACGACCGGGGCAGCCGGATGCCCGCCCGGCTCGGGGTGTGGCGGGCGGCCGGCCCGTCCCTCGCGGCCCGCAGCGTCGCGGTGGCGCAGCCGGCGCCGGGCCGGGTGGTGGTGCGCACCGCCGGGGTGCTCCGGGCGGCGAAGGACTCGGCATGGTCCGTCGCCTGGACCGTGACCGGCGACGGCGCCATCCGTGCCGACTGTCGTCTCGAGCCGGCCGCGGGTCTGCCCGAGCTGCCCCGGGTCGGCCTCCAGGTCCCGGTCCCGGGCTGGCTGGACCAGGTGACCTGGTTCGGCCGCGGCCCCCACGAGTCCTACCGGGACCGGAAGACCGGGGCGGCGATGGGCCGCTGGTCGGGCCGGGTGCCCGAGCTGGTCCACCGCTACCTCCGTCCCCAGGAGTGCGGCAACCGCACTGACGTGCGCTGGTGGGAACTCCGGGCCAGCGACGGCCGGGGCTTCCGTGTCCAGACGGAGGGGGGGCAGCTCCTCGAGATGAGCGCCTGGCCCTGGACCCAGGAGGACCTGGAAGGCGCCGCCCACCCCCACGAGCTGCCGCACCGCGACACCATCACCCTGAACATCGACCACGCCCAGATGGGCGTCGCCGGCGACAACTCCTGGGGCGCCCGTCCCCACGAACCCTACCGCCTGCCACCCCACGCCTACGCCTGGTCCTTCCGGCTGGAGCCGCTGGGGCCTGGTCAGCGCACGCTCGCCCGGTAGGCCTTGTCGAGTCGGAGCCAGTCCGCCATGTCCCAGTCGCCGAAGGCCGCCCGCAGGGCCGCCTGGCCGATCTCCTGCCGGTGTTCCCGCCAGGTGGCGATCCGCGCCGTCCAGGGGGCCTTCTCGTAGTCCTCGTGCTCGCGGGCAGCGGCGGCGACCCGTTCCCGCAGGCCGTCCACGGCCTGGCGGACCGCCACCATGTAGCGCGGGAAGACCTCCGCGTAGCCGCCCCGCCGCGGCCGCTCGGGAACCATCAGGAAGCGCAGGAGGGCGGCCGCCTCCGAGTCCAGGGCGGGATCCCGGCGGAACGCCTCCGGCGGCGCCTCGAGGATCTCCCGGGCCGACAGGGCACGGCCGCTGCGCATGCGCTCACGCACCCCGGCCAGGGCGAAGGAGGAGCTCTTGCCCACGCCGTGGAAGTCGAGCCCCCCCCGCCGGTCCAGGCTCGCCGTCTTGAGCATCCCGAGGAGCCCGGCCCGCAGCCACTCCGGCAGCCCGAAGTACAGGTCCGGATCCCGGTCGAGGAACCACAGCCGGGCCACGTCCCGGCAGATCCGGCCGGTTTCCCAGCCCACGGCTCCACTCGAGGACTCGCTGCTGACGATGACGAGGGCTTCGCCGGGGGGAAGCCCCCGCTGGTAGATGGCCGCCCCCGACCAGTCGGGACATAGCACCAGGATCGGGCGGCGCCCCTGTTCGCCCGGCCCGACCTCCGGGAACTGCCCCGCCAGCCACTGCTGCGTCGCCTGGCTGAACCTGGTCGCCAGCTTCCGGGTGCGCGAGCCCGCCGGGCTGACCACGTGGCAGGCCGGGGTCGTCTCCACCTTCCAGCCTTCGGGAAGACGGGCGGTCAGCCAGGCCAGGACGGCCGCCTCGTGCTCCCGGCGCTTCTCGGCCCGGGCATCCATCGACATCCCCTGCAGGGCCTCGAGATCGAGGACCAGGGCCGCCGCGGCGGGCTCCGCCTCCGGCGCGGCGCGCACCGGGATCTCCCGGAAGGACCGGATGACGGACTCCACCTCCTTCCTCGCCTTCTCGCGGACGTCCTCCACCAAGTCGAAGTGCAGGGCCACATGGACCTCCGGGAGGGTGTAGACCGCCGTCTCGACGAACCGGGATTCCCGGTCCTGGGAATGGGCGATGGCGATGGAGAGCCGCAGGAAGGAAAGGTCCGACACGCGGCCCTGGGCCTGCTCGCGCACCTGCCAGCGCCCTACCCCGTAGTCCCGGTCGAGGTAGGCGGTATAGGCCGCCAGGCCATCGCCCCCGGCCGCTGCCGCGTCCTCCGGCTCCCGGGGAAAGACGAGCACCCGCAGCTCCGGGTGCGCGGTCCTGGGCCACCCCATGCCGTCCTCGCTCCTGGGTGTGTAGCCGTAGCCCCGCAGGCTGTAGAAGAGCGCGACCTGCTCCGGCCTGCCGGTGGTCGCAGGCAGTCCGGACCAGCCCTTGGGCACGCGGATCGCGTAGCCGTGCTGCGGGTCCTCGAACTTGCCGGCGACGGGCGCCTCGGGGAGGGAGACCGCGCCGAGAACGAGGCAGGTCGCAAGGAAACGACGTGTTTGCACGGGATGTGTCCCCTACTCCCCCTCGGCACCCTCCGCAGGGATCGCGGCCAGCGCCTCCTCGACCCGGCGCGTCCCCGGATGGCCCGGCCCCAGGATCCGGCGTCGCCCGGCCAGGGTCTCCTCGAGGAGGGGCCGGGCCCGACCCGGCTCGTTCTGCCGGAGCCAGGCCCGGGCCAGGTCCCGGAGGACGACGAGGGTGAGGGGGTGGTCCTCCGGAAGCTCCCGCCGGCACAGGGCCAGGGCCTCGACGAGGACCTCCGCCGCCTCGGCGGAGCGGTCCGGGCGTTCCTGTTGCAGGTAGAGGGTGCCGAGGGCCTGGAGGAGGCCTGCCCGAAGCACGGGCGCTCCGGTCCCAGCACCGGCCAGCATGCGCTCCAGGAGATCCTCGGCCGAGCCCCGGGCGCCAAGCGTCAGCCAGGCCCGGGCCTCCAGCTCCTCGACGAGGATCCCCGCCTGGTCCCGGGCCGTGGCCAGCTCATCCTGGAGCTGGTCGAGCTCCGCCCGCAGCTGGTCCTCCCGGGTCTTCGCCTCCTGGAAGGCCTGCCTGTTCCGGGCCACGGCGTCCTCCCGGGCGGTCCGGGAGGCAGCAAGCTCTTCCTGCAGGCCGGCGACCTCCTCCCGGGCGCCGAGGAGCAGGACCAGCAGCCAGGAGAGACCGATGAGGGACAGGCCGGCGACCACGCTGCTGGCCGCAGCCACCGGGTGCCGGCGACACCACTTCACGGCCCGCAGGACGGGCCCCGGCGGCCGGGCGAGGATCGGCTCGTCGTTGACGTAGCGGCGCAGGTCCGCCGCCAGCTCCGCCATGCTCTGGTAGCGCCGGTCGGGGCTCTTCTCCAGGCACTTGCCGCAGATGATCGCCAGCTCTCCCGGCACCCGGCTGCGAATCGTGCGGGGGTCGGGCGGATCCTCGGTGACGATCTTCTGGAACACCTGCTGGCTGGTATCGCCGTCGAAGGCCCGGACCAGGGTCAGGGCCTCGTAGAGAGTGGCACCGAGGCTGAAGATGTCGGTGCGGTGGTCCAGCCCCATCCGCTTCGTCAGGGCCTGTTCCGGGCTCATGTAGAAGGGCGTGCCGAGGAAGTCGCCGGTGCGGCTCAAGCCCAGGTCGTCCTGGATCCGGGCCAGGCCGAAGTCCGCCACTCGCGGCTGGTCCACGATCCCGATCAGGATGTTCGAGGGCTTGACGTCCCGGTGGACGACCCCGTGCTGGTGGGCATGCTCCAGGGCGTCGGCCACCTTGGCGAAGAGCTCGGCGATGCTGAAGTACCAGCCCGGCGGCAGCTCCACGTCCTCCCGGCGCTCGGCCAGCATGTCCCCCAGGGTGCGGCCGCCCGGGAGGAGCTCCTGGGCGATCCAGTGCACGCCGTCGGTCTCGCCCATGCCGAAGACCTGGACGATGCCCGGGTGCTGCAGGCTGCCGCCGGCCCGGGCCTCCCGCTGGAAGCGCTTGAGAAGCATCGGGCTCAGGCTCAAGCGGGGTGCGAGGAGCTTGAGTGCCACCTTCCGGCCCAGGGACAACTGCTCCGCCTCCCACACCGCCCCCATGCCGCCGTGGCCCAGCTCCCGGATGAGCCGGTAGTCCCCGATCTCCTGCCCCTCCGTGAAGTCCGGACGCTCGGAGTCATCGCTGACCGCCTCCAGGAGGGCCTGGTGGTCCTCGATCAGCCGGCGGATCTCGTCCCGGATCCCCTGGGGCACCCGGCTCAGGAACTGCTCCAGGTCCGGGGTGGCCTCCCGCCGGCAGGCCTCCAGCCAGTCCTGGAACCACTTCTCCGGGTCGGGGCCATGCGTGTCGGGCATTCCGGTCTTCTCCCCCGCCAATCTACCCTCGGCGCTAGCATCCCGGACCCTCCATGCGGCCTCCGCTCGCCTCCCGCCTGCCGGCCCTCCTCCTGGCCCTCCTCCTGACGGCCGCCGCCTGCCAGCGCGGGGACGAGGCCGCCACGACCGCCGGCGCCGCCGCGCCCTTCCTCCGGGACACCGGCGGCCCGCTGCGGCCGGAGCAGGCCGCCTACGACGTCCGCCACTACGCCCTGGACCTGCGGGTCTGGCCCGGGGAGCGGCGCATCGCCGGCACCTGCACGGTCCGGGTCCGGCTCCTGGAGCCCCTGGACAGCCTCCTCCTCGACCTGGATCCCCTGCTGACCGTGCGGGACGTCGCGGAGATCGGCTCCGGCGCCGTCCTCGGGTTCGAGCACGAAGCCGGCCTCCTGCGCATCGACCTCGGCGACCGGCGACCCGCCGGCGACGAGCTGGCCGTGCGCATCGCCTACGGCGGCCAGCCCCGGGTGGCGCCCAACCCGCCCTGGGAGGGGGGCTTCGTCTGGGCCACGACGCCCTCGGGCGCTCCGTGGATCGCCACCTGCTGCCAGATGGAGGGGGCCGACCTGTGGTGGCCGTGCAAGGACCACCCTTCCGACAAGCCCGACGAAGGCGTGGATCTCTGGTTCACCGTCCCCCCCCCGCTGGTGGTGGCCAGCAACGGCCGCTTCCTCGGCGTCGAGGACGGCCCCGAGGGAACGCGGACCTGGCGCTGGCGGGTGACGACGCCCATCGCCAACTACTGCGTGGCCCTGAACGCCGCCCCCTACGTGGAGGTCGAACGCGAGTACACCAGCGTCACCGGCGAGCGCTGGCCGGTCACCTTCTGGGCCCTGCCGGCGCACCGCCACCAGGCCGCGGCCATCCTGCCCCAGTTCCTGGAGCACCTGCGCTGGTTCGAGGAGAAGCTCGGTCCCTACCCCTTCCGGGCCGACAAGTACGGCATCGTCGAGACCCCGCACCTCGGGATGGAGCACCAGACCATCATCGCCTACGGCAACCGCTTCCGGCCCGACCCCTGGGGCTTCGACTGGCTGCACCACCACGAGCTGGCCCACGAGTGGTTTGCCAACCTGGTCACCGCTCCCGACTGGAACGACTTCTGGATCCACGAGGGCTTCGCCACCTGGATGCAGAAGCTCTACGTGGAGGATCTCCACGGCCCCGAGGCCTACCACCGGGCGATGGCCGAGATCCGGCCCGCCATCCGCAACACCCGGCCCATGGCGCCCCGGGAGCCCCGGAGCTCCGGCCAGATGTACTTCGCCGACCTCTCCGCCCCCCCCGGGCAGCGGCGGGCCGACGACGACATCTACTTCAAGGGCGCCTGGGTCCTGCACACGCTGCGCTGGCTCCTCGGCGACGAAGCCATGGACCAGCTCCTGCGCCGCCTCTGCTACCCGGACCCGGCCCTGGAGCAGGTGACCGACGGCCGCCAGTGCCACTTCGCCACCTCGGAGGACGTCCAGCACCTGGCCGAGGAGGTCTCGGGCCGGGACCTCGGCTGGTTCTTCGAGCTCTACCTGCGCCAGCCGGAGCTGCCGCGGCTGGAGGCGACGGTCCGGGACGGGCGCCTGGAGCTGCGCTGGCGCACCCCCGGCGACCTTCCCTTCCCCATGCCGGTCGAGGTCGAGATCCTCGGCGCCACGGCCCGGGTGGAGATGCCGGGCGGCCGGGCCAGCCTGGCCCTGCCGCCCGGCGCCGGCGGCGCCTTCACCGTGGACCCCCACGACTGGATCCTCCGCTCCGCCAACCACTGCCTGGGCCGATGAAGGGCGAGCGACAGGCCGATCCCTCCCCCCCCCGGACCTTCACCCGGGGGGCGGTGTACGCCGCCCTGCACCGCCGCTTCGGCCTCGAGGAGTTCCGCCCGGGCCAGGCCGAGGTCCTCCGGGCCATCTTCCAGGGCCGGCACGCCCTGGCGGTGCTGCCCACCGGCGCCGGCAAGTCCCTCTGCTACCAGCTCCCCGCCGTCCTCCTGGAGGGCACGACCCTGGTCATCTCGCCCCTCATCGCCCTCATGGAGGACCAGGTCCAGGCCCTCCGGGCCCGGGGCATCCGCGCCGGCTGCCTGCACAGCAAGCTCGACACGCCGACCTGGTCCCGGACCATGGCCGAGCTGGCCGGCGGGCACCTGGACCTCCTCTACGTCGCCCCGGAGCGGCTGGCCAACGACGGCTTCCGGGAGCGGCTGGCCGGTGTCCGGGTGCCCTTCGTGGCGGTGGACGAGGCCCACTGCGTGTACCAGTGGGGCCACGACTTCCGCCCGGCCTACCTCGAGATCCGGGACTTCGTGGCCGCCCTCGCCCCCCCCCGCTACGCCGCATTCACTGCCACCGCGACGCCGGAGGTGCGCCGGCACGTGGCCGAGGCCCTCGGCCTCCGGGAGCCCGAGGTGGTGGTCCGGGGCTTCCACCGCCGCAACCTCCGCCTGGAGGTCCGGCGCTGCCGCAACGAGGCCGAGCGCCGGACGCGGCTCCTGGCCGCCCTCGGGGAGCACCAGGGGGGGGGCGTGGTCCTGGCCTACGCCCGGACCCGGCGCCAGGCCGAGGAGACGGCGGAGTTCCTCCGGGAGCAGGGCCTGCGCGCCCGCCACTACCACGGCGGCGGCGAGGCCGGGGAGCGGGACGAGGCCCAGGGCGCCTTCCTCGGCGACGACCTGGACGTCCTGGTCGCCACCAGCGCCTTCGGCATGGGCATCGACAAGGCGGACCTGCGCCTGGTGGTGCACCTGTCCCTGCCCCTCTCCTTCGAGGACTGGTACCAGGAGCTGGGCCGGGCGGGGCGGGACGGGGATCCGGCCCGCAACCTGGTGCTCTGGTGCGGCCAGGACTACCGGACGGCGGACTGGCTCCTCCGCCAGGGCGCCGAGGAGGCGGCCGCGGACCCGGCGACCGCCGCGGCCTTCCGGGAGGCCGCCCTGCGCCGCCTGAACCGGGTCCAGGAGGCCTTCCGGAGCCCCGCCTGCCTGTGGCGGCGCATCCTCGACTACTTCGGGGACCCGGCGGCCGCCGCCCTGGGGACGGGCTGCGGCAACTGCACCCCCTGCCTGGAGCCGGGCCGGGCGCCGGCCGCCGTCACTGGTGCGGAGGCCGCCTTCCTCCTCCGGGTGCTGGAGGGCTGCCTGCGCATCGGCCGGCGCTACGGCCGGCGCAAGGTGGCGGCCATCCTGGCCGGCAGCGAGGCCCGGGACGTGCCCCGGGACCATCCCGAGCACGGTGCCCTGGCCCGGGAGTCCATGGCGCGCATCGCCGCCGCGGTGGACGCCCTGCTGGATGCGGGATACCTGCGCCTGGTGGGCGACGAGTACCCGGTGGTCGCCCCCACGCCGAAGGGCCGGGATGCGGCCGCCAGCGGCGAGCCCCTGGTGGTCCGGTGGAAGGGCACGGGGGAGGCGGCCGGGGAAGCCCCGGCCCGGCGGGCCGCGGGCGCGCCTTCGGAAGACTTCGGGGAGGCCGATCCCGCCCTCCTCGAACGCCTCCGGACCTGGCGCCGGGAGGAGGCCCGGCAGCGCGGCGTCCCCGCCTACGTGGTCTTCCCCGACCGCACCCTCGTCGCCCTGGCCGCACGCCGGCCGGCGAGCAAGGCCGAGCTCCTCGAGGTCCACGGCATCGGCCCGAAGAAGCTCGCCCTGTACGGGGAAGCGATGTTGAAGGTGCTGGGCGAGGCGTGAGGTCGTGGGGGGGGCGGATCGCGGGCCGCACCCCCGCGGAGGGGCTCTCCCGGTCAGGGCGTGATGGTCACCTGGCGGGCCACCGAGCTGGCTCGGGGCAGGCCCGTGGCCGCGTCGTAGCTCACCGCCGCCGTGGTGAAGGTCGTCC
>CAYMFV010000114.1:0-8106 GCA_964389745.1 uncultured Planctomycetales bacterium
GAACGGCAACCACTACGACTTCGGCGTCCACCACCTGCACGCCCAGGACGCCGAGATCTTCGCCGACCTCCAGGAGCTCCTCGGCGAGCGCCTCCTGCCCGTGGCCAAGGACGCGCGCATCCGCCACGGCCGTGGCTTCCGCCGCTATCCCCTGCGCTTCTGGGACATCCTCCTGGGCATTCCGCCCTGGGAGCTGGCCGGGGCCGTGGCCGGCCTCGCGTTCCAGAGCCTGCGCAACCGCTTCCACCGCCAGCCGCCGGCCAACGCCGAGGAGGCCCTGGTACGCCTCTACGGCCGGCCGCTCTACGAGCAGTTCTTCCGGGACTTCACCCGGCGCTACTGGGGGATGCCGGCGACGGAGCTCTCGGCCACCTTCGTCAGCACCAAGATGCCCCGGCTCGGCGCCGTGGACGGCCTCAAGCGTCTCTTCGGCCGCTTCGGCGCCCGGGAGGGCGCGGCCGCCGTGGAGAGTGCCCTGGCCGAGGAGATCCTCTACTACACGCCCACCGGCTGCCGCGAGTTCTCCCTGGCCCTGGCCCGGGCGGTGGCGGCCGCCGGTGGCCGGATCCTCCTGGAGATGCCGGTGACGGCGGTGGAGCACGACGGACGCCGGGTGCAGGCGGTCCGTGGCCAGCCCACCGGGGGGGGGGAGGAGCGGCGCCTGCCCTGCGCGGCCCTGCTCTCGACGATTCCGCTTCCGGCCCTGGTGGCGGCCATGGAGCCCGCTGCCCCCGTCGAGGTCCAGGAAGCCGCCCGGAACCTGCGCTTCCAGGGCACGGCCGTGTACGCCTTCCTCCTGCGCCGGGAGCGCTCCCTGGATTGTCTCTACACCTACTTCCGGGAGCACATCTTCCACCGGGTGGCCGAGCCAGCGCGCAGCGGCCTGGTGGTCGCCCCGCCCGGGCACACCGTCCTCGTGGTCGAGCTGAGCTGCCGCCCGGGGGACGCCCGTTGGCGGGGCGATGCCGCCGTCCGGGAGCAGGTGGTGGCGGAGCTCGCCGCCGAGGGCCTGCTCCGCCCGGAGGAAGTGGTCGAGTGCCACGTCTTCGCCAACGAGCACGCCTATCCCGTCTTCGCCCTCGGTTTCGAGGAGCGGCTGGCCACCGTGCGCCGCTGGCTGGCGGGCCTGGAGAACCTGTGCAGCACCGGCCGCAACGGCGCCTTCTGCTACCCGAACATGCACGGGGCCATGCGCATGGGCCTGGAGACGGCCCGGGAGCTGCTGCCCCTGCTCCAGCGATGAGCGCCGGCGCCACCCTCTCCCCTGCCGACGGCGGCGCCTCCGGGGTCCCGCGGGCGGGCGCGGCGGGCTGGCTCCTGGCGCTCCTCCTGTTCACGGTCCTGGCGGCCCTCTGGAACCGGCCCATGGCCTGGCGCCTGGACGAGGTCTACCTGGCCCCGACCGGCGACTTCGCCCACCACTACTGGAACTTCTGGTGGGCGGCGGACGCCCTGGCCCGAGGGCACGACCTCCTGCACTGCGACCGCATGTGGCCGCCCACCGGCGCCAGTCTCGCCTGGGGCAACATCCCGGTGCTGGTGGTGGGTGCCCTGGCGCCGGTGACCCGGCTGTGGGGCCCGGCGGTGGCCTACAACCTGGCCTTCCTGGCCAGCTTCGTCCTGGCCGCGATGGGTGCCTGGCTCCTGGTCTGGCGGCTGACGGCCTCGCAGTGGGGAGCCCTGGCCGCCGGCTTCGCCTACGCCTTCCTGCCCTGGCGGCACCTGCAGATCACCAACCAGGCCTACGCCCATGTCGAGTGGCTGCCCTGGCTCCTGGCTGCCCTCCTGGCCTTGCGCCAGGACGGCCGCCTCCGCCACGGCGCCGCCGCCGGTCTGTGGCTCGGCTGCGCCTTCCTGACCAGCGTCTACTACGGGATCTACACCGGGCTGGTCCTGGGCCTGGCTGGCCTCTGGGGCCTTCTCGGTGCCCGCCGGCAGGAGGGGGGGGGACGGCGCTGGCTGGGCGGCCTGGGCCTGGCCCTGCTGGTCTGCCTGCTGGTGGCCGGCTGGCGCCTGTGGCCCATGGTGTCCGAGGTCCTGGCCGGCCGGGTCCACACCGAGGCCGTGGTCTCCAGGACCCAGGCCGACCTCCTGGGCTGGCGGGTGCGCCTGGACCCCGACGAGCTGGACTCGCCCCTCCTCCTCCTGGGCTGGCCGGCCATCTTCGGCTGGACCCTGTGCCTGGGGGCCCTGGCCAGCCTCCTGGTCCTCCCCTCCCGCCGCTCCCTGCCCTGGCTGTGGCTGGCCGTCGGCTTCCTCCTCCTGGCCCAGGGCCGGGATCTGCGAGTGGCCGGCCGGATCCACGACGCGCCCCTGCCGGCGGACTTCCTGGCCCAACTGCCCTTGCTCTCCTCCTTGCGGGGCTACGAGAAGGCCCTGCACGTGGCCGTGCTGGCCCTGGCGGTGCTCTTCGGCCTCCTGGTGGCGGCCCTGGACCGGGGTCGCTGGCGGGTGGCTGGCCTGCCTCGGAAGCGGCGTCTGTTCCTGGCCGCCCTCCTGCCTCTGTTCCTGGCCGCCGAGTCCTGGCCGGCAGCCCGGGTGCCCCGGGGGGACGTGGTGCCGGGCTTCTACCGGCGCCTGGCGGAGCATCCCGACGACCGGGCGGTGCTCTACCTGCCCTGCGATCCGGCGGTGGCGGACCGTTCCCAGATGCGGCCGATGTTCTTCCAGACGGTCCACGGCCGCACCCTCTTCGTCGCCCACTACTCCTCCCGCTTCGACCCGGCCCTGCGCAAGCGCCTGGAGGACTCGCCCTTCCTCCGGCCCCTCCTGGCCCGCCGGGCCGAGGAACCCGGGGCGCCCTGCCCCTTGCCGGATCCCGAGGCGGCGGCCCGTCTGCGCCGGGAGGTGGACCGGCTGGGCATCGGCGTGGTGGTGCTGCAGACCCAGCTCCTCCGGCAGGAGGGCTCCTTCGCCCGGGACCGGCGGCCGGTAGGCGTCCAGGTGAGCCTCGCCAGCCTGCTCCTGCCCGCCTGCTGGGGACCCTGGCGCGAGGACCTGGCCTTCCCCCCCCGGCGCGGGCCGAAGGAGTTCTTTCCCCCCCCGCGGCAGGTGTGGATGCACCCCTCGGTGCGCGCCTACCTGGAGGCGGTCCTCGGCCCGACCACGGATCAGCTCGAGGACGGCGCCGTGGCCTGGCGGCTGCCGCCGTCGTAGGCCTGCAGCCGGAGCGTGATCGCCAGCCGGCGCAGCCCGCGGCCGGCGTCGTCCAGGATCAGGTAGCCGCAGGGCACCAGGATCAGGGTGATGAAGGTGGCGAAGACCACGCCGAAGCCCAGGGAAACGGCCATGGGGATGAGGAACTGGGCCTGGAGGCTCTTCTCCAGGAGCAGGGGCGTCAGGCCGGCGAAGGTGGTCAGGGAGGTCAGGAGGATGGGCCGGAAGCGCCGGCGCCCGGCCTCCCGCACCGCCTCCGAGATGGTCGCCCCCTCCCGCCGGGCCCGGTTGACGAAGTCGACCATCACCAGGCTGTCGTTGACCACCACGCCGGAGAGGGCGACGAGACCGATGATGGAGAACATGGTGAGCTGCATGCCCAGGAGGATGTGGCCCCAGACGGCGCCGACGGCGCCGAAGGGGATCGCCGACATGATGATCACCGGCTGCACGTAGGAGCGCAGGGGGACGGCCAGGAGGGCGAAGATGGCCAGCACCGCCAGGACGAAGTTCCGGGCCAGGTGGGACAGGAACTTGGCCTGCTCCCGCTGGTCGCCCTCCATGCCCCAGGCCAGCCCCGGGTAGCGCTCCAGGAGCTCGGGCAGGAAGGTGGTCCGGAGCTCGGCCAGGATCTCGTTGGCGTTGCCCAGGGCCGGGTCCACCTCGGCGGTGACGTGGATGGCCCGGGCCCGGTCCACCCGCTCGATGGTGGCGAAGCCGCGCTCGTCGTGGAGGATGGCGGCGGTGGTCACCGGCACCTCGGCGCCGTCCGGTGTGCGGATGCGCAGCTCCTCCAGGTTGCCGAGGGAGCGGCGCTCCTCCCGGGGGTAGCGGACCATGACCTTGACCTCGTCCCGGCCCCGCTGGACCCGCTGGGCCTCCTCGCCGTAGAAGGCCTGCCGCACCTGCCGGGCGACCTCGCCCAGGGGCAGGCCCAGGGCCTCGCCGCCGGGCGCGGCCACGAGGCGCACCTCCCGCTTGCCGGCCCGGAAGGAGTCGGCGATGTCGTGGACGCCCCGGAAGGTGGCGAGCCGGGCCTTCAGGTCGGCGGCCGCCCGGCGCAGGGTGGCGGTGTCGGTGCCCGAGAGACGGACGTCGATGTCCGCTCCGGAGTCCACCAGGGTGGCGGTGTAGGCCAGCTCCACCGCCCCGGGCACGGTGCCGGCCAGCTGCCGCCAGCGGCGCACCACTTCCGCCCCGGAGATGTCCCGCTCCTCGGCCGAGAGGAGCTCCAGGTTCACCTCGCCCAGGTGGCCGCCCTGATAGGCCTGGGTCAGGCCGCCGCCGCCGGCCATGCGCTGGCGCTCCCGGAAGGGCTGATCGCCCACGGAGGTGATGATGCTGCGGATGATCTCCTGGCCGGTCTCCTCCCGGAGCTCGGCCTGGAGGCGGCGGGCGGCGTCCTCGAGCTGGCGCAGGTGCCGGGCAGTGAACTCGGCGGGGGTGCCCTGGGGCATGGTCAGGGCGACCTCCACGGCGTCGGCCTCCACCGGCGGGAAGAAGGTGAAGGGCATGCGCCCGCTGCCGACCCAGCCGGCGGTGAGGAGCAGGGTGGCGAGGCCGACGGCCAGGGTGAGGTAGCGCCACTCCAGGGCAAAGGCCAGGGTCGGGCGGTAGAGACGCCGAACCACGAACTCCAGGCCCCAGGCGACCCCGTCCTGGACCCGGCTCCAGAGCGCCGCGAGCCCCCGGCGGGCGCCCTGGGCGGGCAGGTGCACCAGGTGGGCCGGGAGGACGACAAGGGCCTCCACCAGGGAGAAGGCGAGGGTGGCCAGGACGATCTTCGGCAGCACCGAGGCGAACTGCCCCATGCGCCCGGGGACGAAGAGCAGGGGCGCGAAGGCGGCCATGGTGGTGGCCACGGAGAAGAAGACCGGCACCGCCACCTCCTGGCTGCCCCGGATGGCCGCCGTCAACCCGTCCGCGCCCCGCTGCCGCCAGCTGTGGACGTTCTCGCCGAAGACGATGGCGTCGTCCACGACGATGCCCAGGGCCAGGATGAAGGCGAAGAGGCTGATGAGGTTGACGGTCACATCCATGGCCGGCATCAGCCAGAATGTGCCGAGGAAGGCCGTCGGGATGCCCAGGGTGACCCAGAAGGCGAGGCGTGGCCGCAGGAAGAGGCCCAGGGTGAGGAGCACCAGGAGCAGGCCCATGCGGCCGTTGCGGATCATCAGGTCCAGACGGTCCCGGAGGATCTTGGTGTCGTCCCCGAAGACCGTCAGGTGGATGCCTTCCGGCAGGCGCAGCTGCTCCTCGGCCAGAACCTCCCGGACGGCGGTGGCGATGGTCAGGGCGTCCTGGTCGCCGATGCGGAACACGCCCACCAGGACGGCCGGCTCGCCGTTGAAGCGGGATTCCTGGTCGGTCTCGGCGAAGCCGTCCACCACCCGGGCGACGTCGCCCAGGCGCAGGCGGGTGCCGTCGGGAAAGGCGCGCAGGACCAGGTCCTCGAACTCCCGGCCCCGGTAGGCCTGGCCCTTGCCCCGGAGGAGGATCTCGCCGCCGGCGGAGCGGATGGCGCCACCTGGCAGGTCCATGGAGGAGCGGCGCACGGCCGCGGCCACCTCGTCGAAGCGCAGCCCGTAGCGGCGCAGGGCCGCCTCGGAGACCTCGATGGCGATCTCCCAGGGGGGGGCGTTGCGTAGCTCCACGACCGAGATCTCGGGCCGCTGGGTGAGGCGGTCCCGAAGCCGGTCCGCGACCCGGCGCAGGACCTTGTCCCCGGCGACGCCCCAGACGGCGACGCTCAGTACCGAGGGATTGAACTCGGCCTCGGCGACGACCGGCTCCTCGGCCTCCTCGGGGAAGGTGTCGATGCGGTCCACCGCTGCCTTGACGTCGTCGAGGAGGTCCTTCTGGTCGTAGCCGCCCTCCAGCTCGATGTACACGGTGCCGCCGTTCTCGGCGGCGCTGCTGCGCACCCGCTCGACCCCCTCCAGGCCGAGGACCGCCTCCTCGATCTTGATGCAGATGCCCTCCTCCACCTCGGCCGGGGAGGCACCCGGATAGGCCACGGAGACCGTGACCATCTCGGTGTCGATCTCCGGGGTGATCTCCTGGCGCAGCCGGGTCAAGGCCAGGAGGCCACCGGCCACGATCATGACCATGACCAGGTTGGCGGCGACCCGGTTCCGGGCGCACCAGTCGATGATCCCGTTCACTGTTCCGCTCCCTTCTCCCGGACGCGGACCGCCATGCCGTCGACCACGACCTCCAGGGGGGTCACGCACAGGCGGGCCCCCGGTGCCAGGCCGCCCCGGACCAGGACCTCGTCGGCCGCCCGCCGCAGGACCCCCACCGGGACGTTCCGGAGGCGGTCCTCCTGGTCCACCAGGAGCACCCGGTCACCTTCCCGGAGGGCGGCCCGGGGCAGGCGGTAGACGCCCCGCAGGAGGCTACCCTCGATGGCGGCCTCCAGGAACAGCCCCATGGGCAGCGGCACCCGGTCGCCGTCGTCGTTCCAGGGATCCTCCACCCGGGCCACGAGGACGGCCATCCGGCTCCGGGGGTCCAGCTCGGCCGCCGTGCGCAGGACCCGGCCCTGCCAGCTCCGCCGGGCACCGGCGTATTCGGCACTGAGGACGACCCGGGGACCTTCCCCAGCGGCCCCCGGGTCGCCGTCGGACAGCTCCAGCCACTGCAGCTCCCGGTCCGGCACCGGCAGGCGCACCTCGGCGGCGTCCCGATCGTGGATCCGGGCCAGAGGCGTTCCGGGCAGCACGTACTGGCCCAGGTCGGCGAGGCGGGCGGCGATCCGGCAGGGGAAGGGGGCTCGCACCACGGTCCGCTCCAGGTTGCGCCGGGACTCGGCCAGGGCCGCCTGGGCAGCGGCCAGATCGGCCCGGGCCCGGGCGAGCTGGGGCTCCCGGGCCGCCAGGGGGGGGGGAGGCCCCTCCTCCATGCCGGCCCAATCCTGGAGGGAGAGCTGGGCCTGGGCCTCCTCCAGGGCCAGGGCTGCCTCGGCCTGGGCGACGGCCGCCTCGGCCCGGGTCACCGCCAGGTGCCAGTCCTCGGGGTCGAGGCGCAGCAGCGGCTCGCCGGCGGCGAAGAGGCCGCCCTCCAGGAAGCGGTCGGACACCTCCAGAACCCGGCCGGCCACCTCGGCCACCAGGGTGACGTCGTGCAGGGGACGGGCCTCGCCGTGGGTCCGGACCTGGACGCGCAGGTCCTCGGGTTGGAGCTCCAGGACCTCGACGACGGGTGCGGCGGCCGAGCTGGCCACCCGAGAAGCCGGCGTCCGGGAGAGGACCAGGGCCCGGGCGCCCAGGGCGGCGGCGGTGAGGACGACGACCGGAGCGGCCACCTTCAGGACCGGCAGCCAGCGGGAATGGGATCTCATGGGGAAGGTGTCTCGGCTTGCCCGGAAGAGGGGGAGAGGCCGACGCCGCCCAGAGCCAGGTGCAGGTCCACCCGGGCCTCGAGACGCTGGCGGTGGACGGACAGCAGGTCCTGCTCGGCCTCCAGGCGGTTGCGTTCGGCCTCCAGGAGGGTCAGGACGTCGGCCACACCGGCCTGGAAGCGCCGGCGGGCGAGGGCCTCGGCGTCCCGGGCCGCCCGGGCCGCCCGGGCCGTGGCCGCCTCCTGGCGGGCCAGGTCGGCCTGGGCCCGGAGGGCGATCTCGACCTCGCCGCCGGCGCGGAGCACGGTGGCGGCGAAGGCGGCCGTGCTCCCGTCCAGGCCGGCGGCGGCCAGGTCGACACCGGCCCGGAGCCGGCCACCCTGGAAGATGGGGGCGGTGAGGTTGCCGAGCAGGCTCCAGACGCGGAAGTCCCCGTCCAGGAGGTCGGCGAGAGCGGCCGTGGTTGTCCCGCCGGTGGTGGTCAGGGCCAGGCGGGGGTAGAGGGCGGCCTCTGCCTCCTCCAGCCGGGCCCGGGCCTCCCGCGGCCGGGCCTCGGCGGCGGCCACGTCCGGGCGCCGGGCCAGGACCGCCGCCGGCAGGCCGGCGGT
>CAYMFV010000115.1:0-8100 GCA_964389745.1 uncultured Planctomycetales bacterium
CTGGGCGAGGCCCTGCTGTGGCTGCACCGGCCGCCACGTCCGGCTGCCGCCGAGGCCGCCCGCCGCCGCCTGGCCCTGGAGGAGGTCCTCGCCCTCCAGCGCCACCACGCCCGGGCCGCCGCGGGGGGGGGGAGCCACCCCGCTCCCCGGGACGCCCGGGTGTGGGCCCGGATCCGCGCCCGCCTCCCCTTCGTCCTCACCCCCGACCAGGAGCGGGTCCTGGCGGTCCTCCGCCGGGACCTGGCCTCGGGCCGGCCCCTGCGCCGGCTCCTGCACGGCGAGGTGGGGAGCGGCAAGACGGCGGTGGCCTTCGCCCTGGCCCTGGCCCTGGCCGCCGAGGGCCGGCAGACCGCCATCCTGGCGCCCACCGAGGTCCTGGCCCGGCAGCACCTCCGGACCTTCCGGGAGTGGCTCCGGGGTGCCCGGCTGGCGGTGACGGCCCTCCTCGGGGACCAGCCCCCCCCCGAGCGCCGGGCGGCCCTGGCGGCGGTGGCCGCGGGGCGGGCCGGCATCGTGGTGGGCACCCATGCCCTGCTGGGGCCAGAGGTGCGCTTCCGGGACCTGGCCCTGGTGGTCTTCGACGAGCAGCACCGCTTCGGGGTGCGCCAGAAGGCCGCCCTCCTGGCCAAGGGCGCCTCGCCCCACGTCCTGACCATGACGGCGACGCCCATCCCCCGGACCCTGGCCTGGGCCCGGCACGGTGCCCTGGAACCCCTGACCCTGCGCCGCCGCCCGGGGGGGGGCGAGGTCCGCACCCGGGTCCTGCCCATGGACCGGCTCCGGCGGCTGGCGGTCGCCCTGGCCCCCCGTTTCCGGGGGGGGGAGCGGGCTTTTCTCGTGGTTCCCCACGTGGACGGTCCCGATGGCCTCCTGGCCCGGGCGGCGGAGCTCCTGGCCGGCCCGTGGCAGGACATCCCCGCGGGCGTGGTCCACGGCCGTCTCCCCGGCGCGGCGGTGGAGGCGGCCGTGGCCCGCTTCCGGAGCGGCGAGGTCCGGCTCCTCCTGGGGACGACGGTGGTGGAGGTGGGCCTGGACGTCCCGGGCGTCCCGTGGATGCTGGTCCTGGATGCCCAGCGCCTGGGCCTGGCCAGCCTGCACCAGCTTCGGGGGCGCCTGGCCCGGGGCCCGGGGGCGCCCCGGGGCCGCTGTCTCCTCCTGGCCCGGAGCGAGGGCCTGGAGCGCGTCCGTCTCCTGGAGAGCTGCCGGGACGGCTTCGCGGTGGCCGCCGCCGACCTGGCGACCCGGGGCCCCGGAGCACTCCGGGGCCTGCGCCAGCACGGCCGGGGCGACCTGCAGGCCTTCGACCCCCTCCGGGACGAGGACCTCCTGGATCTCCTGGCCGAGCCCCGGGTCCGGGCCTGGCTCGGGGCGGGCCCGGACCGGGAAAGGGGTTGCAGCGCCGGGCCGGACGTCTAGACGGCATCCGCCTGGGGCCTTGGGCTGTATCCTGCCCGGTCCCCGGGGAGGCCCGGCCCCCCGGGCGAGCGGGTCCGTCCATGTGCCATCGCGCCCTCGCCACCTGCAGCCTGGTCCTCCTCCTGGCCGGGGTCCTGTCCGCCCAGGGCGTGGACCTCCCCAGCCGCCACGGCCCGCCCCAGGACCGCGGTCGCCTGGAGCTGCCGAAACCGCCGCCGGCGCCGCCGGTGCCCCAGGAGGAGGTCGAAGCGACCGCCGGCGCCGGTCTCGACGTGTTCTTCGCCGAGCCGGCGAACCGCTACGAGGAGGTCTTCGCCCGCTTCGAGGCCGAGGCCCGGGTGGACGCGGGCGTCCTGCGCCGCTACCTGGCCGAACTCCAGGGCCTGGGCCTGGAGTCCCGGGCGACCGCCATCAAGGCCCTGGACGCCCCGCGGCCCGCGACGGTCGTCCTGGCGGCCCGGCTCCTGGAGTCGGTGGGCCTGCCCGAGGATGCCGACGTCCTGGTCCTCAAGGCCTCCAAGGCCGGGCAGGTGGCGGCCACGGTGGCCTGCCTGGAGACCGCCCTGCGCCTGGCCGGCGGCCGGCTCCCGGCCGGGGCCGTGCGTCTCCTGGACCACCCCCGGCGCAACGTCCGGACGGCGGTGGAGGCCCGCCTGGCGGCCGGCCCGGATCCCAGCCACCGGGTTCCCCTTCTCCAGCGCCTCCGTTTTGGCCGGGACCTGGACGTGCGCGTCCGGGCGGCCCGCCTCCTGGCCCGGCACGCCGAGGATCCAGAGGTTCGAGACGCCCTGGCTGGCGTCCTCGAGGACGGTCAGGTGTCCCTGGCCTTCTCCGCCGCCGCCGCCCTCGCGGGCCGCGGGACCGAGGGGGATGTGACCTGGCTCCAGGAGCAGGTGGCGGCCGGCTCCCCGGGCCTGCGCACGGCCTATCTCCTGCACGCCCTCCTGCGCATCCAGCAGGAACAGAGCCGCCTCCTGGTGGACGAGCGGGTCTTTCCCGTCTGCCGCAAGGCCCTGGTCTCCGCCGACCCCTTCGTGGCCGGGACGGCCGCCGTGGCCCTGGCGGAGCACCTCTTCCGGGCGCCCGGGGACAGCCCCCTGGAGGCCCAGGAGATGGACATCTTGGACGCCCTGGTCCGGGCCGTGGCCGGCGTGCCCTTCTACCCCCAGTACTCCCGTCTCGCCGCCATGGCCGAGGCGAGCCTCGAGCGGATCACCGGCGAGGACCTGGCTGGCGAGGAGCCGGCGGCCTGGCTGGCCTGGCTGGCCGCCCACCGGCAGGGCTTCCGGGCGGCCCGGGCGTCGCTCCCCGTCCGGGAGGAGGATCTCGCCGCCCTCGCCGTCCACTGGCGGCAGGGGGGGGGGAGGAGCGCGTCCTGGCGGGCCCGGAGGCCGGGAGCGACAGCGACGCCGCCCGTCTCCTGGGCCCCCGGAACCTGGACCGCCTCCTCGAGGCCCTGGAGAGCTCGGGCATCCTGGACGCCGATGTCCTGCCGGGAGCCTACGGGCCGGAGGACAGGGAGGTGAGCGCGGTCATCCGCGTCGTCCTGGGAACCCGGAGCAAGCGGCTGGTCTTCCGCGGGCCCTCGGGGCTGGCCTGGCTGCCCGAGCTCCTGGAGGGCCTGGACGGTCTCTGGGCGGGCCAGGAATGGCAGCTCCTGGCGCCGGAGGGCCGGCGGCGGGACTTCGTCCTGGACCACCTCGCCGCATGGGATGGCGTGACTCCGGCCGAGCTGCCCGCCCGCATGGTCGCCTTCTCCCGGGGGCGCCTGGCCGCGGCACCGGATGCTGGCCTGGCGGTCTGGGTGGCCCGGCTGGTCGAGAACCCGGGGCTGGATCCCGTCTGGGATCCGGAGCTTTCCCGGGAGCTTCTGCTGGAGCTGGGCCGGCGCCGGCCGGGGCCGGAGCTGGCGGGCCTCCTGGTCCGGGCGGCGGTGCGGCGGCCCGATCCCGAGCTGGTGGCCCCCCTGGTCGAGGCCCTGGCGGAGCGGGAGGAGCCCCTGCGCTCGGACCTGCTGCTCCTGGGGCTCGGGAGCCTGGGGCCCGAGGCCTGTGCGACCTGCCTCGGGGACGACCGGCTGGTGGTCCGGGTCGCGGCGGCCCGGGCCCTGGGCCAGGTGGGGGCGGCCGCCCGGCCCCACCTCCGGCGGGCCCTGGAGGACCCGAATCCCCTGGTCGTGAAGATGGCCCTGCGCTCCCTGGGCGAGATCCGGGACCCGGAGGACATGCCCCGCATCCTGGAACATGCCCAGCCCATGAACCCCCGGGAGATACGCAAGGAGGCTCTCTGGGCTCTCGGGCAGTACGGGGATCCCGACGTGCTCCCGGTTCTCCGGGGCGCCGCCCGGGATGCGGACGCCGGGGTCCGCCTGGCGGCGGTGCGCGCCCTGGGGCGGATCCCGGGCACTGAGGCCGAGGACGTCCTCTCGGGCCTGTTCCCCGCCTTCGTCGGCACCTTCCTGGAGGTCCCCTTCCTGCAGACCCTGGAGGAGCGGGGTGCGGCCGCGGCCCGCCGGGTCCTGCGGCCGCACCTGGAGGCCCACGAGCCGGAGGTGGCCAGGCGGGCGGCCATCCTGGCGGGCAGTCTCGGGGATCCGGCGGCGGCGCCCTTCCTGATGGGCATGCTCCCGGAAGCGCCCCGGGACGGGGAGCTCCTGGACGCCCTCACCGCCGCCACCGGCGCCGACTACCGGAACATGCCGGACCCGGCCGGGGTGTACGCCTTCTGGTGGCGGGACCACGGCACCGAGGACCCGGCCCGCTGGCTGGCCCTGGCCGCCCGGCAGGCCGGGGTGGATCTGCCCGAGGACTTCCTGGACGCCTCCCGTGTCCCCCGGGCCGAGGCCACCCGGGCCCTCCTGCGCCTCCTGGAGGAGGGACCGCCCTACCTCCGGCCGGCAGCGGCCTACCACCTGCACGCCCTGACCGGGGTGGACACGCCGGCGATCCGCGAGCCCACGCCGGCGGCGGTGGTCCGGGAGCTGGCCCGGAGCTGGGAGCGATGGCTGGAGGGAGACGAGGGCGGCTAGCGGCCTTCCTGGTCCTGGTCTTCGGCGGCACCGTCGCCGGCGTCCTCCTCCAGGAGCCGTCGGACGGTGTGCTCCGGGTCGAGGGCTGGGCCCCGGAGATCCGCCGGGCGGCGGCCGAGGCGGGGCTGGCGGAGCCCTGGCTCCTGGCCGGCCTGGTCCTGGCCGAGAGCCGGGGGCGACCCGAGGCCCTCTCCCCGGCGGGCGCCGCCGGGCTGGGGCAGCTCCTGCCGGGCACAGCCGACGAGGTGGCCGACCGGCATGGCATCCCGGGCCCGCCCTTCGCCCCCGGGGACAACCTGCGCCTGGCGGCCCGCTACCTGGCCTTCCTCCTGGAACGCTGGCAGGGGGACAGGGACCTGGCGCTGCTCTCCTACCGGCTGGGCCCGGCCCGGGTGGCCCGGGAGCTGGAGGCCGCTGGCGGGCGGGAGGCCTGGCTGGCCTCCCTGCGGCGGCGCAAGCCATCGCCCTGGGACTACCGGACCCAGGTGCTGCGCTTCGCCGCCCGCTTCCAGGAGCGGGCCGCGGCCGGCATCCCGGCCTGGCGGGAGGACGGGTCGTGAGGATCCGGGTGCTCCCGGGGGGGGCGGAGGCGGAGGTCCAGACCCCAGGGGCCACCCTCCTGGACGCCGCCCTGGAGGTGGGCCTGGAGCTGCCCTTCGGCTGCCAGTCGGCCCGCTGCGGAGTGTGCATGGTGGAGGTCCTGGCCGGGGCCGGGGAGGGGCTGGTGCCGCCCACCCGCCTGGAGCAGGCGGCGCTGGTGGCCATGGGCGCGCCGGCGGGCATCCGCCTGGGCTGCCAGGCCCGGGTGCGGGGCGACGTGACCGTGCGCCCCTGGACCCGGCCCCCGGCCGGGACCGGTCCGGGGTCCCGGGCAGACTAGAATGCCGGCATGGTCAAGGTCGGCGTCATGCTCTCCGGTTGCGGCGTCTACGACGGCGCCGAGATCCACGAGGCGGTGATCACCCTCCTGGCGCTGGACCGCGCCGGGGCGGAGATCCTCTGTTTCGCTCCCGACAAGCCCCAGCTGCACGTTGTCAACCACGTCACCGGCGAGGTGGTGCCTGGCGAGACCCGCAACGTCCTGGTGGAGGCCGCGCGCATCGCCCGGGGGGCTATCCGCAGCGCCGCCGAGGTCGGGGCCGGGGACTTCGACGCCCTGATCCTGCCCGGCGGCTTCGGCGCGGCGAAGAACCTCTGCACCTTCGCCGTCGACGGTCCCGACTGCCAGGTGGACCCCGAGGTGGCCCGGGTCCTCCGGGAGACGCTGGAGGCTGGCAAGCCGGTGGGCGTGATCTGCATCAGCCCGGCGGTGACGGCGGCCGTGTTCCGGGGCAGCGGCCGCCGGGTGGAGCTCACCATCGGCAGCGATCCGGAGACGGCGGCCGCTCTGGAGAAGATGGGCGTCACCCACGTGGCCTGCCCGGTGGATGACATCCACGTGGACGAGGCCAACAACATCGTCAGCACGCCGGCCTACATGCTCGCCGGGTCCATCGGGGAGGCCGCCACCGGCATCGAGAAGCTCGTGGCCACCATCCTCGAGCGCACCGGATCGGGCGTATCGAGCGCCGGATGAAGCCCAGGACCCCCTGGCTGGCCGGGGTCCTGGCTCTCGGGGCCCTCGGGGTGCGCTGCGGTGTCGCCCTGGGGCTGGTGGAGACCGGCGTGGGGCTGGCCACAGGCCGCTTCGCCCTGCTCGGCGACCTCCAGCGCCAGGTCCTCTTCTTCCTGATGCCCCTGGGCATCTACGGCCTGGGTGGGCTCGTTGCTGGCGCCGTCCTGGGGCTCCTCACCGGCGGCCGCCGGCTGCCGCTGCGGCTGGGCGCCGGCCTGCTCCTGGCCTGGCTGGGCAAGGAGCTCCTCCTCTGGGGAGCCCCGAAGGGCCTCCTGGAGAAGGCTCTCGGCACGACCCTGGCCCCGGGGCTGCTCTTCCGGGGCCTCTCCCAGGCGAGCGGTGGCGGCAGCGTCCCCTTGCTCCTGGCCGCCCTCCTGGGCCTGACCCTGCTGGTTGCCCCCCCCCTGTGGCGGGGCGCCTGGCCGCGGCGCTTCGTGGCCGCCGGCCTCGTCCTGGGCCTGGCCGCCGGCGGCATGACCTGGTCCTGGCTGCAGGCGGATCTGCTCACGGTCCGGGCCCCGGAGCCGACCGTCCCGCCGCCGGCGGGTGCCCCGGACGTGGTCCTCGTCACCTGGGACACGGTGCGGGCGGACGTCCTGCCCCTCTACGGCGGGCGGGGCATCGAGACGCCGAACCTGGACGCCCTGGCGGAGCGGAGCGTGGTCTTCGACCAGATGGTGGCGGTGGCGCCCATCACCGGGCCCAGCCACGCCTCCCTGCTGACCGGGCGCATGCCGCCGAGCCACGGCCTGCGCTCCAACGGCGACATGGTCCTGGCCGCCGACGTCCCCACCCTGGCCGAGTCCTTCCGGGCGGCCGGCTACGACACCGCCGCCTTCGTGGCCGCCTTCCCCCTCCTGGACCAGTTTGGCCTGGTCCGGGGTTTCCGGGTCTACGACGACCGCCTGGACGGCAAGCGCTACGTGGAGCTCCAGGCCATCTCCCCCCGCCTGGCCCGGAGCCTGGCCCGCTGGACCGCGCCCCGGCCGGGAAGGGTGGGTGACGGCGCCCAGCTTCCGGGCGAGGTGATCCTCGAGCGGGTGGCAGCGTGGCTGCCCCGGGAGCGGGAGCGGCCCCTCTTCCTGTGGGTGCACTTCTTCGACGCCCACGGGCCGCACACGCCCGCCGAGGAGGTGCGCCGGCGGGTCGAGGCCAGCGCCCGAGCGGCGGGCGTCGAGGCGGCGGACCCGGAGGGTTGCCAGGACAAGTTCCTGCTCTACCTGGCCGAGATCGAGGAGCTGGACGGCCTCCTCGGCCGCCTCCTGGTGCTGCTGGAGGAGCGGGATCCGGGGCTGGCGCGCACCGTCCTCTGCCTGGTGGCCGACCACGGCGAGTGCTTCGGCGAGGGGGGCCTGCGCATGACCCACGCCCCGAGCTTGTACGAGGCCACCCAGTGGATCCCGGGGCTCCTGCACCTGCCGGGGGATCGGGCGGCCGGGCGGCGCGTTCCGGAGCTGGTCAGCCAGGTGGACCTGGCGCCGACCCTGGCCGCCCTGGCCGGGGTGGCGCTGCCCGGGGGCGTCCAGGGCACCGACCTCCTGCCGGGCATCCTGGAGGACCGGCCCCTCGCCCGGCGGATATTCCGGGAGGGTCTCTACATGGAGGCCTTCCTGACCCGCCTGCAGAGCCTGCGCTCCGACGAGCGCCTGGTCGGCGTGCGTACCCCGGAGTGGAAGTACTGGGAGTGGAACGGCCAGCCGGAGCGGCGCCGTCTCTTCGATCTCCGGGCGGATCCCCGGGAGGAACACGACCTGGCGGCGGAGCGGCCCATGGTGGTGGATCGCCTCGGAGCCGTCCTGCACAGCCTCCTGGAGTCCATGCCCTGGGCCGGAGCCACCCGGCGGGAGATGAGCGCCGCCGATGCCGCGGCCATGGCCGCCCTGGGCTACGCCGATGACCAGGAGGAGGAGCCGGCGGCTCCAGGGGGGGGGCGGTGATGCCGGTCGCGTTGCTCCTGGTCCTGGTCGCCTTGCAGGAGCCGGCCCCGGCGCCGGTGGGGGAGACGCGCTGGATCGACTACCCCGAGGCCGACGCCCTGGAG
>CAYMFV010000116.1:0-8097 GCA_964389745.1 uncultured Planctomycetales bacterium
CAGGGGGGGGGCGGCGGTGGTCCTGGCCCGGGCGGGTGAGGAAGGCGGGGCCCCGACGGCGGTCTTCCTGCCGGTGCGGGTCCTGGCCCGGGACGACCGGACGGCCGTGGTGGCGCCCCTGCTTCCGGAAGTGGAGCTCGTCGGCGCCGAGGTGGTGGTGGTCGGCGCCGACAACGTCTTCCCCGGGGCGCCCCTGGCGCCCCGGCCCCACCAGGCACCGGAGGCCGGTCCGTCCCAGCCGGGGCCGGGCGGCGACAGCGCCGGATGAACCCGATCCGCTACGCGGTGCAGCGGCCGTACACGGTGGCCGTGGCCGGCATCCTCCTGGTGCTGGCCAGCCTCCTGGCCTGGCGGCGCATTCCGGTCCAGCTCAAGCCCACCGTCGAGACGCCCCAGATCTCGGTGCGCACCCTCTACCCCGGGGCCGGTCCGGAAGACGTGGAGGAGCAGGTCACGCGGCGCATCGAGGACCTGCTCCAGGGGGCCGACGGGCTGCGCAAGCTCTCCAGCAGCTCCATGGAGGGGATCAGCACCGTGGTCCTGGAGTACCAGTGGGGCGTGGACAAGGACAGGGCCATGGTGGACGTCATCAACCGCCTGTCCCAGCTCCCGGAGCTGCCCCGGGAGGCCGAGGCGCCGGTGGTTTCCCTCACCGGGGAGCAGGGCGAGGAGAACTCCATGTGGATCCTGGCCCGTTCCCACTACTCGCCGGAGAGGGTGCGCCAGCTGGTGGTGGAGGAGGTGGAGCCGCGCCTGGAACGGATCCCGGGGGTGGCCCGACTCCTGGTGGTGGGAGGGGCGGAGCGGGAGATCCGGGTGCTGGTGGACCCGGAGCGGCTGGCGGCCCGGGACCTCGCCTTCGCGGACCTGGGCACAGCCCTGCGCCTGGGCTTCCTGGATCTCCGGGGGGGCACGGTGGAGAGCGGTATGCGCCAGCTCGTCCTGCGCACCGAGGGCCGCTCGCCCCGGGTGGCGGACATCGCCGAGATCCTGGTGCGCCGGGACGCCCGGGGCACGGTCCGGGTGGGCGACGTCGCCCAGGTGGAGGATGGCTGGAAGGAGCTGACCAGCCTGGTCCGGAGCGGCGGCCGCCGGGCCGTGGTGATCGGCGTCGGCCGGGAGACCGGGGCCAACGTCGTGGAGATGATCGCCGGCGTCGATGCCGAACTGGAACGGCTCAACAGCCACTTCCGGGAGCGGGGCGTGGACCTCGTCCTGGTACCGGTCTATCGGGACACGACCTACCTGCGCCGGGCCATGGCCTTCGTCCAGTCGAACCTGCTCCTCGGGGCGGGGCTGGCGATCCTGGTCCTGGTGCTCTTCCTGCGCAGCGCCCGGAGCGTGCTGGTGGTGGGGGTCTCCATCCCGGTCTCCCTCCTGGCCGTCTTCCTGGTCCTCGATGCCCTGGGGCGGACCTTGAACGTGGTCAGCCTGGCCGGGCTGGCCTTCGCCGCCGGCATGGTGGTGGACAACGCCATCGTCGTCCTGGAGAACGTCTTCCGGCACCTGGAGAGGGGCGCCGGCGCCCGGGAGGCGGCCGAGGAGGGTGGCCGGGAGGTGTGGGGCGGGGTCTTGGCCGCCACCCTGACCACGGTGGCGGTGTTCCTGCCCATCGTCGGCATCCAGGAGGAGGCCGGGCAGCTTTTCGGCGACATCGCCCTGGCCATCGCTGCCGCAGTCGCCGTCTCCCTGGTGGTGGCCCTGCTCGGCGTGCCCACCGCCGCCGCCCTCCTCTACCGCCGGGGGGGGGCGCGGCGCCGGCGGATGGCCGAGGGCCCGGTGCTGCGCCGCTACGGTGCCTTCCTGGGCTGGCTTCTGCGGCCGGGGGGGGGAGGTGCGGTGGCCCGCCTGGGCCTGGTCGTCCTGGTGGCCGGCGTCGCCCTGCTCAGCCTGCGCCTGGTGCCGCCGGCGGGCTACCTGCCGGCGGGCAACCGCAACCTGGTCCTGTTCCTGGGCAACCCGATCCCGGGGATGCGGCCCGAGGCCCTGGAGGAGTCGCTGCTGCCCCTGGAGGACTGGATCCTGGCCCAGCCCGAGACCGAGCGCTACTTCCTGGTGGTCTCCTCCCTGTTCAACGGCGGCGGCGTGATCCTGAAACCGGCAACGGCCACCGGCCCGGGCCTGCGGGCCTTCCTGGGCCGCTTCCTGCCGGTCTGCTTCTCGGTGCCCGGCTTCCGCTCCCTGATCCCCATCCAGGCGAGCCTCTTCCGGGACTCGGGCAAGCAGTTCACGGTGGAGATCCGGGGGCCGGACCTGAAGGTCCTGGAGGCCAGCGCCGGCCGCCTGCAGCGGGCCCTGCCCGCCGTCGCCGGGGTACAGCCCCGGATCCGCTCGGACCACGTCTCCGGTCAGCCGGAGCTCCGGGTGGTGGTCGATCCCCACCGGGCCGCCGAGGCCGGCCTGACGGTGGAGGCCGTGGGCCGGATCGTGGAGACCGCGGTCGCCGGCCGCCGGGTGGGGACCTTCAGCGATGGGGGCCGTGACTACGACCTCACCCTCCTGGTGCCACCCGAGCGGGTCCGGAGTTCCGCCGACCTGGCCAGCCTGCCGGTGGCCACTCCCGCCAGCGGGCTCCTGACCCTCGGGGACCTTGCCCGGGTGGAGCGGAGCAGCGGGCCCCGGAGCATCAACCGCCGGGAGCGGGAGCGGGCCATCACCCTGACCGTGAGCCTGGAGCCCGACGCCGTCCTCCAGGCGGTCCTGGACCAGGCCCGCAGCCGGGTCATCGCCCCGGAGCTGGCCCGGCTGCCGGCGGACTACGACATCTCCCTGGGGGGCTCGGCGGACAAGTTCGGGCGCACCCTGGCGGCCCTCACGGGCAGCTTCTGGCTGGCCATCCTCATCTCCTACCTGCTCCTGGTGGCCCTCTTCCGTTCCTGGATCACGCCCCTGGTCATCCTGGTCACGGTGCCCCTGGCCCTGACCGGCGGCCTCCTCGGCATCACCCTGGCGGAGCGGGCCAGCCCGAACGCCACCTTCGACCTCCTGTCGATGCTGGGCTTCGTGATCCTGGCCGGGATCGTGGTCAACAACGCCATCCTCATCATCCACCAGGCGAACAACCTCCGGGACGCCGGGCAGCCCCGGCGGGAGGCACTGTGGGATGCGGCCCGGACCCGGCTGCGGCCGATCCTGATGTCCGTGACCACCACCGTCTGTGGGATGCTGCCCCTGGCCCTGGGCTCCGGGGCCGGCGCGGAGCTCTACCAGGGCCTGGCGGCGGTGGTGGTGGGCGGTCTCCTGGTGAGCACCGTCTTCACCCTGGCGGTCGTGCCGGCCCTCCTGGCCCTGGGCTGGGACCTGGCCGGGCTCTTCGGGCGAGCCCCGGCCTGAAGCTCACTCCGCCGTCAGTGCCTCCTCGACGGCCGCCAGGATCTCCTCCACAGGGAAGGGCTTGGCCAGGACCTTGTGGGCGCCGAAGCGCCGGGCCAGGTCCAGGTAGTCGTGGGCGCTGCCCTGGCCACCGCCGGACATGGCGATGACCCGGGGGCCCCGGCGGGAGCGACGCAGGGACATGAGCGTCTCCAGGCCGTCCTGTTCCGGCATGAGGATGTCGGTGATCAGGAGGTCGAAGGAGCCGGCCTCGATCTCGCGCAAGCAGGCCCGGCCGTCGGGAACCGTGACCACTTCGTGGCCAACGTGAGTCAGGAGGCGGGAAAGGGCCTCCCGGATCTCCGGATCGTCGTCCGAGATCAGGATGCGTGCCATGGTTCGGTGTGCTGGCCACCCGGGGGACGGTAGCCGGGCAGCGCGGGGTACCAGCCTAGCAGCCGGCCACGGCCGGGGAAAAAGGGGGCTCGGCCGGTTCAGCCAGGGGGGGAGGCTGGCCGATAGAGCAGGTGGAGCGTACCTCCAGGCCGCTCCCGCCGCCTCCGTTCCGTCCCGCGACGCCTTGGCTGCTGGTACCACGCCCGCCCCGACGGATCTCCCCGGCTTCGAGGAGACCTACCGCCAGGAGACCCGGGACCTGCTGGTCTCCCGGCTGCGCCTCGCCCTGGGGGTCGGCATCTTCATGTATCCGGCCTTCTGGCTCCTGGACGTGGTGGTCACCGAGGAGCACCGCTATCTGTTCCTGGCCATCCGGCTGGTGATCACCGCCCTGGCCCTGGCCACCGTCCTCTACACCTATGGCGAACGGGGCCGGGAGCACATCATGCCACTTTCGGTGGCCATGCTCGCCATCCCCGCCTTCGGGATCTCGGCCATGACCGTGTTCCTGGGCGGCTTCGCGAGCAACTACTTCATCGGCAACATGGTGGTGCTCTTCTACGTCGGCCTGTTCATGCCCTGGCCGGCGGGCGTCACCCTGCTGTTCTGCACCCTGCTCCTGCTCTCCTACTTCGTGCCCAACGTCCTGGTGCACGGCCCCTCGGCGCAGATGGTGGCGCCGGGCTTCTTCCTCCTGGGCACCGCCACCGTCACCTGCTTCGCCACCCAGGCCACGGACCGGGTGCGGCGCAAGGAGCTGGCCCTGCGCCTGCGCCTGGAGCAGGCGAACCAGGAGCTGCAGCGTCTGGACGAGGCCAAGACGCGCTTCTTCGCCAACGTCAGCCACGAGCTGCGGACGCCCTTGATGCTCATCCTGGGTCCCCTGGAGGCCCTCCTGAGCGGCCGCGATGACGGCGATCCCGGGCCCCTGCTCCGGGCCATGGACGCCAACGCCCGGCGCCTCCTGCGCCAGGTGAACATGCTCCTCAACTTCTCCCGCCTGGAGGCGGGACGCCTGGAGTGCCGCTTCGAGCCCGGCCGGCCCGGGGAGCTGCTCCAGGACCTGGTGGTGGCGGCGGGACCCTACGCCCAGAACCGGGGCATCACCCTGGAGGCCGAGGGCCTGGAGGACCTGCCGGGCACCTGGTTCGACGCCGAGAAGCTGGAGACCGTCGCCGCCAACCTGATCTCCAACGCCATGAAGTTCACCCCCGATGGCGGGCGGGTCACCGTCCGGGGGGGGCAGAAGGCGGAGGGGATCTTCTTCGAGGTGGAGGACACGGGCATCGGCATCCCGCCCGAGGAGCAGCCCCGGGTCTTCGAGCGCTTCCACCAGGTGGACGGGGGCAAGGCCGGCAAGCACCCCGGGACCGGCCTCGGCCTGTCCCTGGCCCGGGAGCTGGTGCGTCTCCATGGCGGCGACATCCTCCTCCGCAGCGAGCCCGGGCAGGGCAGCACCTTCCGGGTCGAGCTGCCCGTCCGGCCCCCGGGAGTTGTTGTGGACGAGGCCGAGGCCCCCGCCGCCGCCACCGCCGAGGCCGCTCCGGCTCCGGCCGCCGGCCACCGCCGGGGCGCCGACCTGGCCGACCTGGAGCGGGGGCGCCTGGGCGAGACCCTGGGCCCGACGGGGGAGACGGCTCCCGACGACGCCCCCCTGGTCCTGGTGGTGGAGGACAACCCGGACATGCGGGCCTTCGTGGCCCGCTCCCTCGCGCCCCGCTACCGGGTGGAAACCGCCCTGGACGGGGAGGACGGCCTGGAGCAGGCCCGCCGCCTGCGGCCGGACCTGATCGTCTCGGACGTGATGATGCCCAAGGTGGATGGCCTGGAGATGGTGGCGCGTCTCCGGGAGGACCCGGTCCTGCAGCGCATCCCGGTGATCCTCCTTACCGCCCGGGCCGGCATCGAGTCCATCGTCCAGGGGCTCGAGCAGGGCGCCGTCGACTACGTCACCAAGCCCTTCCGTCTGGCGGAGCTGGAGGCCCGGGTGGCGGCCCAGCTCCGGGCCCGGGCCATGGAGCGCACCCTGGCCGAGCGGGAGAGCCGGTTGGTGGCGGTGGGGCACATGACCAGCACCCTGGCCCACGACCTGAAGGGCCCGCTGACGGCGATCCTCGGGCGGATCGGCCTGATGCGCATGATCGCCGCCCAGGACCCCAACCTGGCGGTGATTCGGGAGGACCTGGACGCCGTCGAGCGGGCCGTGACCCGGGCCCGGATCATGATCCAGGAGATGGTGGAATACGTCCGGGGCGAGAAGGTGGAGCTCGAACCCGAGGCCACCGAGGTGGCGGCCTTCGTCGGGGACCTTGCCCGGGACCTGGAGCCGAGCCTGCAGGCCGCCGGGGTGGAGCTGATCGTCGACGTGGCCGCCGGCGAGGGGCTCCACGCCGAAATCGACCACGCCCGGATGGCCCGGGTCCTGGACAACCTGGTCTCCAACGCCCGGGACGCCCTGGCATGCCGGGATCCGGAGGAAGGGCACCGGCGGATCTGGCTCCTGGTGGAGCCCGAGGACCCGCACACCATCCGCATCCGGGTGGCCGACAACGGTCCCGGGGTGCCGTCGGACATCGCCGGCCACCTCTTCCAGCCCTTCGCCACCGCCGGCAAGAAGCACGGCACGGGACTGGGCCTGGCCATCGTCCGCAACCTCGTCCGGGCCCACGGCGGCAGCATCGAGCTCGAGGACCAGCCCCTGGAGGGGGGGGCGGCCTTCCTCATCCGCCTGCCGCGCTGTCGGCCCACCCGTTTCGGCTCGGTCCGGGCCGACGGCGGCCGGAACGCGAGCCCGTCGCCTTCCGCCGCGGCCGACGCGCCGGCGACCGGTCAGGCCCAGGCCTAGGCCTGGTGGCGGCCGTTCAGCCCGGGACGGGCAAGGTCCAGGAGCAGGCAGCGGCCGGTCTCGTCCCGGCGGACCGACACGTCCATCGGGTCCGGGAGGCTGGCGGCGAGCTGGCGCATCTGCAGCGGCGTGCGGTACACCAGGTACCAGGCCAGGATGTGCTCCATGATCCAGGTGGAGATGGGGTCCCGCTCCAGGTTGCCGATCACCATCCGCCCGCCCGGCGCCAGGAAGGCGTAGAGACGCTGGAGGAGGCGCTCGGCCACCTTGCGTTCCAGGTAGTCGAAGAGCCCGGCGCTGTAGAGCAGGGTCACAGAGCCCTCCATCTCGGCCCGGAAGGCCTTCTCTCCGGGCTCCCGGGGGAAGAGGATCTGCTTCACCGAGAGGTCCACCGGGCGGACCTGGACCCGTTGGGCCAGGTCGGGGCGCTCCTCCAGGAGCAGGCGGGTGAGCTGGTGGTGGCTGAAGGCCAGAGCGCCCTCGTCCTGGTCCACCAGGACGAACTCCACCGGTGCCTCCACGCCCGACGCCGCCTGCAGGGCGTGGTAGACCTCCAGGGCCGCGCCGGCACCCACCGAGAGGATGCGCTGGGGCCGGCCCGAGACCAGGGCCCGGCGGACCTCGGCCCGCATGCAGCCTTCCCGGGAGACCACGGTCTGGACGAAGGCGTAGTGGTGGGCCGCGTACTCCAGAAAGCGGCCGTAGAGGCTCGGCGCGTGCAGTTCCTGGTCGAAGAACAGGGTCATGAGCCGGTAGTCGCCGGCGTAGCCCAGGGGCTTCTCGTAGGCTCGGGCGTGCAGGGGGCAGTCCAGGACCAGGGGCGTCAGCTCGGCCACGGCGTATTCCCGGGCTGCCTCCCGGGCCTCCCCGGAGAGCTCGAGCTGGTCCAGGGCCAGGATCTGCCGCCGGTAGAGGGGCGCCCAGCGCTGGTGGAAGCTGCGGCAGATCTCCCGGACGGCGCCGGGCTGCTGCCACCAGCCCTGGCGACGCATCTCCCGTTCCAGGTCGTCGAGGATCTCCCGGGCGGTCAGGAACAGGCCGCGGATGGCAGCGACGCCGGCCCGGAACTCGGCGGGCAGCAGGGTCGTGGCTCGGGCGTGCTGCTCCAGGGCCCGGTCCAGGCGGGTCTCCACCAGGCTGTCCCGGGAGCGCAGGCGCTCCACGTCCAGGATACCCGAGGTGAAGCGCAGGCCCATGCGCCGGGTGGCCCGGTGGAGGTAGACGACCTCGGCGCTGCCTTCCCAGATGACCTCGTCCCGGTAGCGGAGTCGGAGCGGGTGGAGGGGGCTGCCGGGCTGGAGCTCCGGGAAGTCGACGCAGCGCAGGCCCAGGCCGGTGGGACTCAGGTCCAGGACCCGGAGGCCGACCTCCTCCCCCCCCTCGTGGGCCAGGTCGCAGCGCAGCTCGAAAGCCAGACGTTCGGTGGAGAGTCGCTCCGGGCGGAAGGGGTGGAGGCCGTCGCCGCCCCGGAGGTCGGCGTGCACGGCACCCTCGTGGACCGCCGCCCGGCGGGCGGGGGATGCGGGCGGGGAGGCCCGGGGGGC
>CAYMFV010000117.1:0-8087 GCA_964389745.1 uncultured Planctomycetales bacterium
AATCCTGAACTCAGCCTGGCCGGCCTCCGCCGGCATGGCATGACCGGACTCGTACACAGTTGGAACGACTTGCCACCGGAGTGCGATGGAGTGATCATTCCTGTCATCCACGTTCTTCCTGACGGAACGTGGGTATGGGAAGGACCTGACCGGTCATTGCCGGTAGCCGACCTGAACAACATGGGGCCATTCGAAACGCCGCACGACCTCCACTGATGCAGACGGGCATACCTTCCGGCGGACTGCCAGCGGCCATGGAGCAGCTAGAAGCAGGCAACACTCTGGACGAGCTGGAGGAGCAGCTCGGTCTGCGTGGGCGTGGCGGACCGCCGGTCGTCGGCCACGGCTGGTGGAGGGTCGTGATGGGCCTCTGCGCGATCGCCTTCGTCGTGATGGCCTCTCTGCGGGGGATCTTCGCCCACGAGTACGGTCCCACCTACAGCTACGTGATGCCTGTCCTCCTGGGCCTGCTGTGCGGCTTCACGCGGGTTGCCCTGGGCCTTGTCCTGCACAGGGTGCGGTGGCTGGCCGGGGAGGAGCTCGCCGGGGACCAGGGGCTTCCGGTGGAAGCGCGCGCGGCGGCCCATCTCCGCGTGCTCCGGCGCGGGGCCTTCGTGCGGCGCAAGGCGGATGAACTGGCGAACGCCGTGGCACCGCTCGTCCTGTCGACCCTGCTGGTGTCGCTGGTCGCGGTCGCCGTACTGCAGCGGACATGAAAGAGAGCACGGACGGAAGCGGACGGGAGGCCCAGCACGCCGAGGAGGAACGACTGCGAGCCTGCGAAGCCGTCCTCGCCAGGGGGATCCCGCACGATCGAAGCCGGCGCGGCTGGATCACCTACTGGCTGGTATGCCTGGCCAGCGGGGCGTTGATCGTCGCCAGCGGCCTCGCCGGATGGCAGGTCGCCGCGTGGATCGGCCTGGCCTGATTGGATGGCGGCCAGGCCAGGACACGCGCCGCCTACCGCCCCACCGCCAGCCCCGCCGCTTCCAGGACCTCCTCCTCGGTCAGGAGCCGGTCGGAGGCCTTGGCCCGCTCGAGCACCGCCCGGACCCGCTCGTCGGTGGCCTGGATGCCCCGGCGCTCGAGGAACCAGATGACGTTCGAGCGGCCGCTCATGGGCCCGACGCTGATCTTCTGCTCGAGGCCGAACTCCCCGGCCGGCACCCCGGAGTAGACCCGGTCGGCCAGCCAGGCGTCGCCCTTGTGGAAGGCCTTGATGACCGCCGCGGCGTGGACGCCGGTGCCGGTCTCGAAGGCGTCGGCGCCGAAGACCGGGTACTCCCGGCGCACCGGCCGGCCCACCGCCTGGCTGGCCACCTCGACGTACTCCCGGAGGCGCTGCAGGGGCCGCTCCACCCAGCCGAGGAGGTGGAGGTTGACCAGGAGCAGGTCCATCTCGGCGTTGCCGGCCCGCTCGCCGATGCCGAGCGCGCAGGCGTGCACCCGCTCGACCCCGGCGGAGAGGGCAGCCAGGGTGTTGACGAGGGCCAGGCCCCGGTCCCGGTGGCCGTGCCAGTCGAGGCCCACGTGGCCGGCGCCCCGGGCCTCCAGCCACTCCCGGACCCAGCCCACCAGGTTGCGGACGGCGGCGGGCGTGGCGCAGCCCACCGTGTCGCACAGGCACAGGCGATCGGCCCCCTCGTCGAGGGCGGCGGCGAAGAGGGCCTCCAGGTTCGCCGGCGAGGAGCGGATGGTGTCCTCGGTGACGAACATCACCGGCAGGTCGTGGGCCTTGGCGAAGCGCACCGAGTCCCGGACCGCCTGGACCATGGCCTGGAGGTCCCAGCTCTCGGCGTAGTGGCGGATGGGGCTCGAGCCCACGAAGGCGCACACCTCGATGGGCGTGCCCACCGCCTGGACCATGTCCACCACCGGCTCGATGTCCGCCACCACGGTCCGGCAGGCCACGTTGGGCGTGATGCGCAGCCCGGCCATCTCCCGGGCCAGGGCCAGGATGTGCTCCCGGGCATGGGGGCCGGCCCCGGGCAGGCCGACGTCGGCGGTGTCGATGCCCAGCTCGTCCATGAGGTGGACGAGGCGGATCTTCTCCTCGAGGGAGGGGTCCCGGACCGAGGGGCACTGGAGCCCGTCCCGGAGGGTCTCGTCGTCGAGCTGGACGGGTCGCTCGGGCCGGGCGAGGGTGACGGGGCCGTGGCCCTCCCAGTCGTAGATGAGGGCCTCCCGGTCGGGAATGTCAGGCATCGGCGTCGCCGGGGAAGAGGTCGTCGAGGTCGAGGCCGTCCAGGCGCAGGGGACGGCGCAGCCCGGCGGTCAGCTCCTCGGCGGCCCAGTCGGCCAGGCAGACCTCGATGGCCAGGGCCTTGGGGCTCTCCCCGGCGTCGTCGCTGCCCAGGACGATGCCCTGGCGGCGGAGGCGCCCGGACTGGCCCAGGACGCCCCGCTTCAGGAACAGGTCCGCCCGGGAGTCGGCCAGGAGGCGCACGCACTCCAGGGCCGAGAGGAAGGGCTCCCCCTCGAGGATCTCGCAGAAGAGGAGGTGGACGACCACCAGGAGATCGTCGCTGCCCAGGCGGTGGCGGCGGCGGAAGCGCTCGACCCCGTAGCTCGCGCCCCCGGGGGTGGCGCCGAGGCGGGCCCGGACGTGGACCAGGGCGGCGTGGCAGCGCCGGCGGAGCTCCCGGAGGCGGGCGGTGTCGCCCCGGCCCAGGGCCATGTCGGCGTCGAAGAGGGCCTCGGCCCGCTGCATGCACAGGTTCCGCCAGGCGAGGAGGTCCCAGAGGTGGGCCTCCTCGTCGGGGTAGGGCTTCGGGGCGGTCTCCTCCCCGACGGCCGGCCGGGTGCCGCTGGCGGGCTGCTCCGCCGGCCAGAACAGCTCCAGGGCCTCCCGGCTGGGCCGCAGCCGGGCCTCGAGGGGGTCGTGGGCGCCGGGAGCCGTGTCGCCCAGGAGCCAGCCGCCCCGCCGGAGGGGGGCGCCGGGGCCCAGGAGGGCCAGGGCCGAGGTCCGGGGGAAGCCGGCCCGGGCCAGGAGGGCGGCCAGGGCGGCCCCGGGGAGGGGCTCCTGGCGGCCTTCCAGGTAGCGGTGGAAGAGCAGGGCCAGGGCCAGGAGCTCGTCGTCGCCCAGGGAGCGGGCCCTGGGGTCCTCGGCCACCCGGGCGAGGCGGGAGAAGACCTCCTCCCGGAGCCCCTGGACCCGGGCCCGGGTCCGGGCCTCGGCCTGGGCGAGCCGCTCCGGGTCCTCGGAGGACGGCCGGAGGCGGCTCTCCTGGAGGTGGCGCAACTCGTCACAGAGCTGGAGCAGGCCTTCGAGGGCGTCCCGGGATGCAGGCATGGGTCGGGCGGGCGTGGAGCCCGGTGGGATTATAGGTAGGGCGGGCCGCCGGGCCTTTCCGCCTTCCCGGCGGCCTGACATACTGCCCCGCCGGCCGGGAGGCCGCCAGCCATGGTGTTGCAGAGGGAGAATCGCCAGCGCGCCCTGGAGGCGCTCCGGGAGCACCTGGAGCGGCCCGAGGGGACGCCCTTCGCCCCCTCCGACGCCAACCACCCCGCCGACCTGGCCGAGGTCCTGGCCACGGATTTCGGGGACGAGGAGGTCCACCGCCTCTTCCGGGAGATGCCCCGGGAGCTGGCCGCCGAGATCCTGGCCGAGGCGGACGACTCCCTCCGGGAACTGCTGCTCGAGGGGTTGAGCACTGCCGACGTGGGGGACCTGGTCAGCCGGGTCTCCAACGACGACGGCGCCGACATCCTGGAGCTGCTCCCCGAGGAGGAGCGCCAGGCGGTCCTCGAGCAGCTCGAGCCCCAGGACGCCCGGGAGCTCCGGCACCTGGGGGAGTACCCGCCGGAGACCGCCGGCGGCCTCATGACCACCGACTTCGTCGCCGCCCGGGCCGACGAGAAGGTGGGCGACGTCCTGAAGCGCATCAAGCAGGACCGGGGCGAGGCGGAGACGGTGTACGCGGTGTACATCCTCGACGACCGGGGGGTGCTGGAAGGGGTGGTGAGCACCCGGGAGTTGCTGGAGGCGGGCATCCACGAGGCGGTGGGGGACATCATGAACCCCGACGTCATCCGGGCCCGGGTGGACGAGGACCAGGAGGAGGTGGCCCACCGCATCCTCCACTACAACCTCTCGGCCATCCCGGTGCTGGACGCCCGGGGGACCCTGCTCGGCATCGTCACCGGCGACGACGCCCTGGAGGTGCTCGAGGAGGAGGGCAGCGAGGACGCCCTGCTCCTCGCCGGCGCCGGCGGCTCCGCCGAGATCAGCGAGCCCCTGCCCAGGAAGGCCCTCCGCCGGGCGCCCATGCTGGTGGTGAACATCCTCGGGGGCCTGGTCATCAGCCGGTTGATGCAGTGGTTCCTGCCGGCCACCGACCCGGGATCGGCCACCGGGGACTGGGAGAAGGTGGTGCCCTACCTGCCCATGGTCCTCGGCCTGGCGGGCAACGTCGGCAACCAGACGACGGCCATCCTGGTCCGGGGTTACGCCGTCGGCCAGGTGGTGGTGGGACGCCGCCTCCAGGCCCTCCTGGGCGAGGTCCGGGTGGGCCTGGTCCTCGGCCTCGCCTTCGGCCTCCTCGCCGCCATGGCCGGCCTGCTCTTCAGTGGCGACCTGAACCACGGCGCCGGCCTCGGCCTCGCCCTGGCCGTGGCCATGAGCTGGACCAGCGTGGTGGCCGGGGCCATCGTCGTGGGCAGCGACACCATGGGCCTGGACCCGGCCCTCATGGGCCCGGTCATCACCGCCGTGAGCGACCTCTCCGCCACCACCGTCTTCTTCTTCACCTTCCTGGGCTTCTCCCAACTGGCTCCATGAGGCGCCGGCGCCGCTGGCTGGCGGCGGCGGCCCTGGCTCTCGCGGTCGCCCTCGGGCTCCTCTTCACGCCGGTCCGGGTGGATGGCGACTCCATGCGCCCGAGCCTGGAGGACGGCGACCTCCTCCTGACCCGCCCGCTGTGGCTCGGGGCCCCGGAGCGCTTCGACCTGGTGGTCTTCGAGGACCCCGACGGCCGGGCCGCCGTCAAGCGGGTGGCCGGCCTCCCCGGCGAGGAGCTCCAGCTCCTGGCCGGCGACCTCTGGGCCGACGGCCGGCGGGTGGTCCGGGAGGTCCGGGGCGTGGAGGACCTCCTGCCCCTGGCCCGGGCCCGGGGCGCCGGGGCCGACCGGGTCTTCCGCCTCTCCGAGACCGGCTTCGTCCCTGAGGGCGGCGGCTGGCGGCTGGCCGGCACCGGCCTGGCCGGGGTCCGGGAGCCTTGGCGCCTGGACGACCTCCTCCGGGCCGCCGGCCGCCGGGGCGAGGACCTGGGCCTGGCCGTCCGCTACCGTCTGGAGGGGCCCCGGGCGGTGCTCGAGCTGCGTCTCTGGGAGGGCTCCGCCGCCTTCCGCCTGCTGCTGGGCGAGGAGGGCCGCCGGGCCGAGCTGTCCCTCCTCCAGGACGGGGAGACGGCGGTCCTGGCCGTGGCCCCGGATGGCCCGCCGGCCCCCGGGGGCGTCCTCTTCCTGGCCAACGTGGACCAGCACCTGGTGGCAGCCCTGGACGGCCGGCTGCTCTTCCCCCCCCTGGAGTACCCCCCGGTGGCTGCCCGGCGCTTCGCCGACCGGCCGGAGTTCCGCTTCGAGCAGGTGGCGGTGGGGGGGCGGGGGCCCCTGTGGATCGGCGCCATCCGCCTGGGCTCGGACCTTTCCTGGCCCCCCACCGGAACCTGGGCCTGCCGGGAGCCGTTGCACCTGGCTGGTGACGAGTACTTCCTGCTCGGTGACGACCCCGCCCACAGCACCGACTCCCGCTCCTACGGGCCCGTTCCCCGGGAGCGGCTGCGAGGCGTCGTCGTCGGCCGCCTCCTCCCTCCGGGACCGGTGGGTCTCGGCTGGTGAGATGGACGACCCCCGGGAGGATCGCGGTGTCCAGCTCATGCTGGCCTTCCAGGCCGGCGACGAGGCGGCCTTCGAGGCCCTGGTGGCCAGCTACCAGGGGCACGTCTTCAGCCTCCTGCGCCGGATCCTGGGCCCCGCGGCGGTGGTGGAGGACCTGGCCCAGGAGGTGTTCGTCCGGGTCTGGCGGGTCCGGGAGCGCTACCGGCCCGAGGGGCGCTTCTCGACCTTCCTCTACCGGGTGACCTGGAACCTGGCCCTGAACGCCATCCGGGACGGCAAGCGCCACCGGGCCCTGCGCCTGGTGGACCGGGAGGACGGCGCCCCCGTGGACCCGCCGGACCGGGGTGGCCCGGCCCCCTGGGCGGCCCACGACCAGGGGGTGTGGGCCGAGCGGGTGCGGGAGGCCCTCCAGGAGCTTCCCGAGAACCAGCGGGCGGCCCTGGTGTTGCAGCACTACGACGGCCTGGGCCTCGAGGAGGTCGGCGCGGTCCTGGGCATCTCGGCGAAGGCGGCGAAGTCCCTCTGCCACCGCGCCCGGGAGAACCTGCGGCGGATTCTCGAGCCCTACCGGGAGGAACGTGATGACGGCTGACCACGACTGGCTGGACGACCTGCTCGACCGGGACCCCGGTGAGCCCGTGCCCCCGGGCTTCACCGACCGGGTCCTGGCCCGGGTGCCCGCGGGGCCGGGGAGGGTCCTGCACCCCGTCTTCGGCGGCGCCAGCCGCTGGCTGGCGATGGCCGCGGTGGCGGTGGTCTTCCTGGGCGTCGGCTTCTGGATGGGCCGGGGGCGGCCGGAGGTGCACGTGACGAGCCCGGAGCTGGACGGCCCGGCGACGGCCCAGGTGGACCTGGAGGAGCTCTGGGAGAACCGGGGGACCTTGGAGGATTTGGACCTGGTCACGGATCCGGACCTGGAGCTGGCGCTCCGGGACCTGACCAGCGGCGGTTGGCTGCTGGAGGAGGAGGGTGAGCGATGAGCGCGGCGCTGGTGCTGTGGATGCTGGTCGCCCTGCCCCAGGCCGGCGGGGGGGGGGAAGCGCCGGCGCCCGGGGAGGTGCCGCCGGCCCAGGAACCGCCGGCCGTCCAGGAAGCACCGCCGGCCCCGGCGGCCCAGGAGCCGCCGCCCTCGGAGCGCTGGTGGCGGGACCTGCCGCCGGAGGAGCGGGAGCGCCTGGTCGAGCGCTGGCGTCGCTTCCGGGAGCTGCCGCCGGCGGTCCGGGCGGAGATCGAGCGGCGCCGGGCCTTCGTGGAGGCGGAGCGGGAACGGCTGCTGGCCGAGCTGTCGCCGGAGGAGCGGGCCCGACTGGAGGCGCTGCCCCCCGGCGAGCGGCGCCGGGTGGTGGAGCGCCTCCTGCGCCAGCGCCTGGAGGCGCGGACCCGGGACCTGGGCCGGGAGCACCCCGACTGGGGGGAACGCTTCCGGGACCGCCCGGTGCCGGAGCGCTTCCGGGACTCCACCCGGCTCCTGGAGGAGCACCGCCGTCCCCAGCTCCTGGCGGCCCTGGATCGGGAGGTGGAGGAGGGCTGGCTCGGCCCGAAGACCCGGGAGTGGGCCCGGCAGGCCCCCGTGCCCGAGCTGGCCGAGGTCCTGGGCCAGGTCCGCAAGTGGCGGGCCCTGGAACGGCTCGGCAAGGAGGGGATGGCCGAGCGCTGGCGCCTGGACCCCCTCCAGTGGCAAGCCCTCGTGGAGCTCCCGCCCCGCGTCTTCTTCCGGGCCCTAGGCGCCCTCCGCCGCGGCGTGCCGCCGGAGCGGGCCCTGCGCCCCGGCGGGATGGGGCCTGGTCCCGGCTTCGGCTCCGGCATTGGTCCGGAGGGCCCGCCAGGGGCACGCCCCGGCCCCCGAGGCCGCTGGCGCCCGGGCGAGGGCCGCGTACGCCCCGGCGGCCCCGGCCTGCGCCGCCCGCCGCGGCGCCCGCGAAATGGGGAGGGTCCGCTGCCTCCGCCCGCCGGGGGCGGCCAGGAGCCGAAGCCGCGGGCGGAAGGGGGCGGGGGGATCTACGCAGGGGGGTGGTTCGGACACGTCCCGGACCAGGTATGGCCGGCGCTCGCTCAGCGCGGTTCGGACGCAGTGAAACGCCTGGCCGGGTTCCTGCAGCGAGAACTCAACCGGAGTGGCGCCGGTGGCGGCGCCGGCGCTGGCCACTTCGCGGATATGCTGGCCGGTTTCATCCAACAGACCGATCCACAGACCGTGGTAGTCACGGGTGCGCTGGAGAAGCTCGCAGGCCTCCTGCAGCATGGCCTGC
>CAYMFV010000118.1:0-8064 GCA_964389745.1 uncultured Planctomycetales bacterium
GTCGAGGCCTGCCCGAAGCCCGTCATCGCGATGATCAACGGCTTCGCCCTGGGGGGGGGGCTGGAGCTGGCCCTGGCCTGCCACCTGCGGGTGGCGGCGAGCAACGCCCGTCTCGGCCTGCCCGAGGTGGGCCTCGGCCTCCTGCCGGGCTTCGGCGGCACCCAGCGCCTGGCCCGGATCGCCGGGCCGGCGGTGGCCCGGGAGTGGATCCTCACCGGAGACAAGTACGACGCCCAGGAGGCCTGGCGCGTCGGCGTGGTGAACCAGGTGGTGGCGCCCGAGGAACTCAAGGAGGCCACCTGGAAGCTGGCCCGGACCATCGCCACCCGGGGCCCGGTGGCCATGTACCTGGCCCTGGAGGTCCTGCAGCGGGGTCTGGAGACCGGACCCGACCAGGGCGCCCTGGCCGAGTCCGACGCCTTCGGCCTGGTTTTCACGACCGAGGATCACGAGGAGGGGATCCGCGCTTTCCAGGAGAAGCGCAAGCCCCGCTTCCGGGGCTTCTGACCCCGGCCGGCACCGTTCCCTAGCGCCGTACCCGGCCGAGCTTGCCGCTCAGGTCGCCGTAGATGTCTTCCAGGAGCGCGCTGTCGGTCCCCTGGATCCACTCGCCCGAGCCGCCGTACTCGGCCTCGGTCTTGATCGCCACCTTGCTCTTGTCTCCCGAGAACTTGAGGGTGACCCGGACGCGGTAGTCCTGCCGGTCCTCGTCGACGTACCAGGTGTACAGCCAGTTCGTCCGGGCGTAGCCAGAGTCCTTCTGGATCACCGTGAGGTCGAACCTGCGCACCAGGGTGTCGATGCACGCTTCCCAGGCCTGGTCGTAGGAGAGTCCGCCCATGATCTCCACCTCCTTCCAGCCCGGAGACCTGGTTCTGCGGAAGGTGTCCGGCGCGGAGGAGCAAGCGACCAGGCCGAGGCAGAGCACGGTGATGGGGCCGAGGATGCGGAGTCGGGTCAGCATGGGTTCTCCTGGTCGGGGGGGCAGTGTCAGGTTGCCTGGGGATGGTCTGGAAGCCCATCGCCCTGCTCCCCACCGCGCCGGCCTGGGCTCCGGCAGTGCGCGGCGCGGGGCTACAATCCCTCGCCAATGGTCGCCCGGAGGCCTTCCGGAGCCGGCCCTGAGTGGACGTAACCCCTGTCAGGAAACGGACATGCAGAAGGATCTGGTGATCGTGGGTGGAGCCCGTACCGCCATGGCGGAGTACGTGGGCACCCCCGGTTTCGGCCTCTTCAAGGACGTCGGCGCCAACGACCTGGGCGCCCATGCCATCCGCGGCGCCCTGGAGCGCAGCGGGGTGGGGCCGGAGCAGGTCGACCACGT
Source organism: uncultured Planctomycetales bacterium (assembly GCA_964389745.1). Classification (GTDB taxonomy): domain Bacteria; phylum Planctomycetota; class UBA1135; order UBA1135; family UBA1135; genus CAYMFV01. The sequence goes on from CAYMFV010000118.1 coordinate 1,325, forward strand.
GGTCATGGGCAACGCCCTGCAGACCGGGCCCGACGCCATCTACGGCGCCCGGCACGCCAGCCTCAAGGCGGGCATCGCCCACACCGTGCCGGCCCTGACGGTGAACCGGATCTGCGGCTCCGGCATCCAGTCCATCGTCTCCGGCGCCCAGATGATCCTCTGCGGCGAGGCCGAGGTGGTGGTGGCCGGCGGCATGGAGAACATGTCCCAGGCTCCGCACATCATCCGGGGCGCCCGGGAGGGCTTCCGTCTCGGCGGCGCGCCGAAGCTCGAGGACTACCTCTTCGAGTCCCTCCTCGATCCCTACTGCGGCCTCTTCATGGCCCAGACGGCCGAGAACCTGGCCCGCAAGTACGGCATCGGCCGGGAGGCCCAGGACGAGTACGCCCTGCGCAGCCATCGACTGGGAGCGGCGGCGGTGCAGAGCGGCGCCTTCGCCGAGGAGATCGTGCCCCTGACGGTGAAGCGGGGTCGCAAGGAGCTGGTGGTGGACACCGACGACCACATCAAGCCCGAGACCTCCCTGGAGGCCCTGGCGAAGCTGCGCCCGGCCTTCGGCAAGGACGGCACCGTGACCGCCGGCAACGCCTCGGGCATCGTCGACGGCGGCGCCGCGGTCGTCATCACCACTGCCGAGCGGGCCCGCCAGGAGGGCTGGCGGGTGCGGGCCCACATCCGCGCCTGGGGCATCGCCGGGGTCGAGCCCGAGATCATGGGCATCGGGCCGGTGCCGGCCATCGGCCAGGCCCTGGAGCGGGCCGGCCTCGCCCAGGACCAGGTGGACCTCTTCGAGATCAACGAGGCCTTCGCCGCCCAGTACCTGGCCGTAGAGAAGGCCATGGAGCTCGACCGGGACAAGGTGAACGTGAACGGCGGGGCGGTGGCCATCGGCCACCCCCTGGGCGCCACCGGGACGCGCCTGGTCCTGACCCTCTACCACCAGCTCGAGCGGGCCGGTGCCCGCTACGGGGTGGCCTCGGCCTGCATCGGCGGCGGCCAGGGCATCGCCCTGCTCGTAGAGCGTTCCCAATGAGCTCCTGGCCTCCCCCCGAGGTCCGGCTGACCCCTGGCCGGCGGGTCCTCTTCCTGACCAGGGACCTGGACCTCATCCGCCGGCAGCTCTACGAGGGTCTCGACCTGCGCATGGAGGACCTGCGGCTGGAGGACCTCCTGGACGACATCAACACCGACGTCATGACCCCGGCCTGGGTGTGCTTCGACCACCGGCCGGAGATGATCGCCCGGAATGCCTACGCCGGGCTGCTGGACGAGCAGGGCGAGCGCGTCTTCCGGGAGGGGGCCCTGGCCGAGGGGGGCTTCGAGGTCATTGTCAGCGGCCAGCGCAAGGGTACGGGATCGAGCCGGGAGACCGCCGCCCAGTGCGAGCGCTGGGCGGGCATCCGCATCGTCATCGCCGCCTCCTTCGCACCCATCCACGAGCGCAACAACATCAACCTGGGCCAGCTCATGGCCGGCCACGACGTGCTCCTGCGCCTGCAGCGGGGCGAAGCCGTGCCGCTCGAGGAGTTCACCCGGCGCTACGACCCGGTGACCCGCCTGATCCTGGAGTGCGGCGGCCTCTTCCCCTTCGACCGCAAGGTGGCGGCGGGGGAGCTGGAGCTGCCCCGGGTCGAGACGCCGGCCCGGCCCATGACCATGGCCGAGAAGGTGATCGCCGCCCGGCTGCTGCGCCCCGGTGCGGCGGGCCGCTACGTCCAGCCCGGGGACGCTGTCCTGGCCCGGGTGGACGCCGGCTACAGCCACGAGTTCACCACCGCCCAGGTCCACGTCTTCCTCCAGGAGGAGTTCGGGGCGGACTACCGGGTGCAGAGCCCGGACAAGTTCGCCGTCTTCGAGGACCACCTCCTCTATGCCGACGGGGTGGTCCGCTTCGCGCCCTTCGCCGGCAAGATCCAGACGCTCCGGGACCTGCAGCGGGAGTTCCAGGCCCACACCGGCGTCCGGGACTACTCGGCCTGGGACGGGGTCAGTCCGGGCATCTGTCACCAGGTGGCCCGGGAGGAGTTCCTGGACCCGGGGGACTTCGTCCAGGCCACCGACAGCCACACCTGCATGGCCGGGGGCAGCAACGCCCTGGGCTGGGGTGTGGGGGCGACCGAGTACGCCGGGCTGGTGCAGGCGGGCTTCACCTTCGTCCGGGTGCCCGAGAGCATCCGCTTCGAGCTCCACGGCCGGCTGCCGGAGAGCTGCACCGCCAAGGACCTGATGCTCCACATCCTCGCCACCTGCGCGGTGGCGGAGCAGACCCTGAACCGGGTCATGGAGTTCGGCGGTCCGGGGCTGGCCAGCCTGTCCCTGGACGAGCGGGCCACCCTCTGCAACATGGCGACGGAGTGCGCCGCCCGGAGCGGCATCTGCGAGGCCGACGAGGAGACCTTGCGCTGGCTGCGGGCGCACCGGCCCGACGCCGACCCGGAGGCGCTGCGGGCCCGCTTCGTGGCGCCGGATCCCGGCGCCTGCTACGACGGTGGCGTCCACCGCCTCGACCTGGACCGGATCGTGCCGATGGTGGCGAAGCCCGGCGATCCCACCTACGGGGCCCGGGTGGATGAGCTCGGCGAGGTGCGGGTGGACATCGCCTACGGCGGCTCCTGCACCGCCGGCAAGGAGGATGACCTGGAGTTCTACGCCCGGGTCTGCCAGGAAGCCGTGGCCGCCGGCCGCCGGGTGGCCGAGGGCGTCCGCTTCTACATCCAGTTCGGCTCCCGGCGGGTCCAGGAGGAGGCGCGGAAGCGGGGCTGGATCGAGCTCTTCCAGGAGGCTGGCGTCCTCCTCATCGATCCCGGCTGTGGCGCCTGCATCGGCTGCGGACCAGGCGTCTCGGAGCGCCCGGAGCAGGTGACGGTGAGCGCCATCAACCGGAACTTCCAGGGCCGCAGCGGTCCTGGCCGGCTCTACCTGGCCAGCCCTCTGACGGTGGCGGCCTCGGCCTTCCTGGGTCGGATCGCCGCCTGGCAGCCGGGGATGTTCCGGGCCCCGGCCCCGGCCCGTCCCTGAAGGCCCATGTCGGCGCGCCCCCTCCGCCATGTCTGGCTGGCGTGGGCGGGCTGGTGTGCGGTGGTGGTGGCGGCCCTCCTCACCCGGCCGCCGGCGCCCCTGGACGAGACCCGCTACCTGTCGGTGGCCTGGGAGATGTGGCAGCGGGGGGACTTCCTGGTCCCCCACATGAACGGTCTGCCCTACCATCACAAGCCGCCCCTGCTCTTCTGGCTGTTCCATGCCGGCTGGGCGGTCTTCGGTGTCGTCGAGTGGTGGCCCCGTCTGGTCCCCCCCCTCCTGGCCCTGGCGGCCCTCGCCCTGACGGCCCGTCTCGGCCGCCGCCTGGCCGGAACCGGCGCTGCTGCGGCTCGCCTGGCTCCCCTCCTGCTCCTCGGCTGCTGGTACTGGGCTCTCTACACCACCCTCACCATGTTCGACCTCCTGGTGGTGGTGGCGGTGCTCCTGGTGGTCCACGGCGCCCTGGAGGTGCACGCCGGCCGCCGCCGGGGCCTCCTCCTGGTGGCCGCCGCCTCCTGCCTCGGAGTCCTGGGCAAGGGCCCGGTGCTGCTCCTCTACAGCCTGCCGCTGCTCCTGCTCGCACCCTGGTGGGGGGGGGGAGGAACCCGGCGGCACCGCCCGGCCCTCCTCGGAGCCAACATCGGCGGAGCCCTCCTGGTCCTGGCCTGGGCCCTTCCCGCGGCTCGGGCGGGCGGCCCGGACTACGCCGCGGCCATCCTCTGGGGCCAGAGCGCCGGCCGGGTGGCCTCCTCCTTCGCTCATGGCCGCCCCTTCTGGTGGTACCTGGCCCTCCTGCCCCTGCTCCTGGCCCCCTGGCCCCTGGTCCCGACCTTGTGGCGGGGCTGGCGGAGCCCCTCGGGGGGGGAACGGAGGATGGCCCGGCGCCTGCTCCTGGCCTGGGCGGTACCGCCTGTCGTGCTCCTGTCCCTGGTCTCGGGCAAGCAGCCCCACTACCTGCTGCCCGTCTTCCCAGCCCTGGCTCTGGCCGCAGCCGGACCCCTGGCCGCCGGGGGGGGGGAGGCCCGCCGCCGGCATCTCCTGGGCCCTGGCCTGCTGATCGTCCTGCTCGGTGCCGCCCTTCTGGCCGTGGCAGCCGGGGCCGGTGCCGGTCGGTTGCCGGCCTGGACGGATGGACTCCCGTGGTGGCCGGGCGCCGCCCTCCTCCTCCTCGGCGGCGGGCTGGTGGGGCGCCGCCTGCGTCCGGAAGGAGCGGCCCTGGCGGGTGCCCTGGCCTCCTCGGCCCTCCTCCTGGTCCTGCACCTGGGCGTGGTCCCCGGAGCGGCTCCCGCCTACGACCTCCGTCCCGCGGCCCGTCTCGTGGCCGCCGCCCAGGCCGCGGGCCGTCCCGTCGCCTGGCTGGGCGACTACCAGGGCCAGCTCCACTTCCTCGGCCGGCTGGAGGCGCCGATCGCCGAGGTGGACGGCTGGGCGGGCCTGCAGGCCTGGCGGCAGGAACATCCCGGGGGCCTCGTCCTCGTGCCGATGCGGGCGGACGACCCGCGCCTGGCCACGGCGGCCGCCGCCTGGCCCTACCTGGACCGCTGGCTGGCGGTCCTTGGCGGGCCGGAGGGCTGAGGGGACCTGCCTACCTGGTGGTCCCATTCCGCAGGAAGCCCAGGTCCCGGGCCCAGACCCGGTCCTCCATGCGCACGTGGAAGGTCCACCACTCCACCAGGAACTCGAGGATGTGCCGGGGCGCCTGCTGCTGCCTGGCCAGGACCTCCTGGCACAGGGCGGCGAAGCGCCGGCGGTACTGCATGTGCAGGGCGTAGTGGGCCTCGAGACCCGGGTAGCGGTGCTCCCGGAGCAGCCGTTCCTCGGCGACGAGGTGCTCCTCGGCATAGCGGCGGATCTCGTCCAGGGCACCGCTGACCGCCTCGGAATGGAGGTCCTCCTGCTGGAGGTCCGCGGTGTAGCGCTGGATCGTGAGGAACAGATGCCGGTGCTGGCGGTCGATGAGGTCGTGGCCGACGCTATAGGCGTCGTCCCAGACAAGGCGTTGGGGCATGAGGCGGGGTGCGGCGCCGGAGGAGTGTTCAGGGCCCGCCGCTCGGCGCGGTCAGGAGAGCGAGGATTTCCACGTGGCGGGTCCCGGGGAGGAAGTCGAAGGGCTGGAGCTGCTGGAGATACCAGCTCCATCGTCCCAGCATAGCAAGGTTCCGGGCCAGGGCTCCGCGTACTGCGGCCAGGAGGCGGGCCACCGCCTGGAGGCGGGGACAGCGGATGGCCCGGCGCCTGCTCCTGGCCTGGGCGGTACCACCGGCTGGCGGTCCTGGCCGGCCCGGAGGGCTGAGGGGACCTGCCTACCTGGTGGTCTCATTCCGCAGGAAGCCCAGGTCCCGGGCCCAGACCCGGTCCTCCATGCGCACGTGGAAGGTCCACCACTCCACCAGGAACTCGAGGATGTGCCGGGGCGCCTGCTGCTGCCTGGCCAGGACCTCCTGGCACAGGGCGGCGAAGCGCCGGCGGTACTGCATGTGCAGGGCGTAGTGGGCCTCGAGACCCGGGTAGCGGTGCTCCCGGAGCAGCCGTTCCTCGGCGACGAGGTGCTCCTCGGCATAGCGGCGGATCTCGTCCAGGGCACCGCTGACCGCCTCGGAATGGAGGTCCTCCTGCTGGAGGTCCGCGGTGTAGCGCTGGATCGTGAGGAACAGATGCCGGTGCTGGCGGTCGATGAGGTCGTGGCCGACGCTATAGGCGTCGTCCCAGACAAGGCGTTGGGGCATGAGGCGGGGTGCGGCGCCGGAGGAGTGTTCAGGGCCCGCCGCTCGGCGCGGTCAGGAGAGCGAGGATTTCCACGTGGCGGGTCCCGGGGAGGAAGTCGAAGGGCTGGAGCTGCTGGAGATACCAGATCCCTGGTTCCAGCATAGCAAGGTCCCGGGCCAGGGTTCCCGGGCTGCAGGCCAGGAGGGCCAGGCGCCCCACTCCTTCCGCCCGGGCCAGCCAGGCCGTCACGGGGGCCTCCAGGCCGAGGCGGGGCGGGTTGGCGTAGACCCCGGCGCCGCCGGCGGGAGCCTGCTGCCGGAGCCAGTCCCGGACCTGGGGCAGCCGCTCGGAGGCGCGGCCCTGGAGGACCGTGGCGCCAGGGGCGTTCTCCCGGGCGCACTCCACCGCCTCGCCACACAGCTCGACGCCCAGACAGGCAGCGCCCCGGGCCCGCCACCGGCGCAGGCTCGCGCCGGTGCCGCTGCACAGGTCCAGGATCGGGGTGCCGGGTCCAGCTTCGAGCCAGGCCGTGGCCAGATCCAGGGCCTGGGCATGGAGCCCGGGCAGGGCCTGGCCGAAGGAGCGGGGGCCGTGCAGGAGGCCGGCGCCGTCCCGGCTCCGGGGCCGGCCCCAGAGGAGCTCCCAGCCGCCCCGCCCCAGGACCCGGCGGCCGGTGGCGGGGTGGAGGTGGAGCCACAGGCCCTCGAGACCGGCGCTGGCCAGGGCGGCGGTCAGCTCCGGCTCCAGCCACGAGGTGTCCGGGCGCCGGCGGCACTTCAGGACCAGGACGGCCTGGCCACCCCGGCAGACCAGCCAGGCGAGGGGGAAGGCGGGGGGCCCGGGCATGGCCCCGGCCAGGAGGCGGGCCACCGCCCGGAGGCGGGGGGTGTGGACCGGGCAGTCGGGGATGGGCACCACCGTGTCCCGGGCCCGGAGGCCCAGGTCCCAGCGCCGGCCGTTCCAGGCCGCCGCCAGCACGGCCCGCTCCCGGTAGCCGAGGCGGTCTGCCACTGGCG
>CAYMFV010000119.1:0-8031 GCA_964389745.1 uncultured Planctomycetales bacterium
CGCTGGCCGGAAGTCCTCGAGGACCCCCGGCACGGGGCCGCGGCCCGGGCCCTGCACGTCGACGCCGTGGCCCTCCTGGCGGAGCTCCGGGAGGGGGGCCGCCTCCGGCCCCGGGCCGTGTACGGCTTCTGGCCGGCGGTCAGCGCAGGCGACGACATCCTGTTCCTGGATCCCGGCGATCCGGAGCGGGTCCTGGCCCGCTTCCCCATGCTCCGCCAGCAGCGCCGGCACGCCGACGACCGGCCCTGCCTGTGCCTGGCGGACTGGGTGGCGCCCCGGGAGAGCGGGCTCCGGGACCACGCCGGCGCCTTCGCCGTCACCACCGGCCCGGAGGCCGAGGAGCTGGTCCGGGAGGCCGAGGCCGCCGGGGACGACTACCGGGCCCTGCTCCTCAAGTCCCTGGCGGACCGCCTGGCGGAGGCGGCCGCCGCCTGGCTCCACGCCCGCAGCCGCCGGGAGTGGGGCATCGGCGGCCAGGAGACCCCCGAGGAGCTGCGCCGGGAGCGCCACCCGGGCATCCGGCCGGCCTTCGGCTACCCCGCCTGTCCGGACCACTCGGAGAAGTGGCGCCTCTTCGCCCTCCTCGAGGCCACGACCCTCGGCCTGACCCTGACCGACTCCTGCGCCATGCAGCCGCCGGCCAGCGTCTCCGGGCTGTTCCTGGCCCACGCCGAGGCCCGCTACTTCAGCCTCGGACCCATCGGCCGGGACCAGGTGGCCGACTACGCCCGGCGCAAGGGCATCCCGGTGGCCGAGGCCGAGACCTGGCTCGGCCCCTGCCTCGGCTACGAGCCCGACCCTTCCCCGGGCTCCTCCTGATCCCCCCCCTCCGGGACCGCCGGCGCCTCCTCCTCCGGCGCCGTCTCCGGTTCCTGCAGGAGATCCTCCAGGTGCCGGCGCAGGACCTCGGCCTTGTAGGACGGCAAGGCGAAGACCCAGGACTGCCACTTGCCGTTCCACTCCTCGGCCTGCTCCCCAGGGGTCTTCTCCTGGGAGGTCTCCTCGGCCTCCTCCTCCTGTTCCGGCGCCCCGGTCTCCTCCTCCGGGACGGCCTCCTCCGCCTCCCCGGCAGCGTCCTCCGCGGCCTCATCCGCGGCCTCCTCTGCGGGCGGCGCCAGGGCCCGGAAGCGGCACCAGACCTTGCCGTCCTCGGCTTCCCAGCTCTCCACCTGGACCTCGAGGCCGTCGAAGCAGTGGAAGAGGGTCACCACCGGGTCCCCGGAGGGCTGGAAGTCCCCCGCCCTCTGCACCTCGTCGAAGGAGACCCAGGAGAGGGCGCCGGCCACCTGGTCACCGGCCCGGGGGGTGCGGAGTTCCCGGCCTTCGGGCACCCCGTCCACCGTGAAGTCGCCCCCCTTCGCCTCCCGGTGGATGCGCAGCACCTCGCCGTCGGGATGGCGGACCTCCACCCACTGCACCCGGTCGGTCTCCAGGCTCGCCACCTGCCGGTCCATCCAGATGCTGGTGCTGGTCTCCACCCGGAGCTCGCCCCGGCACAGCCAGGCCTGGTCCTCGTCCGGGCGGCGGACGTACACCGACTTGCGCCGTCCCCAGTTCATCTTGCCGACGATCAGGGAGGCGAGGGGCTCCTCACCCTCCCCCCACAGGTCGAGACGACCGCTCCGGGCGTCCCCGGCGTCCGGGTCCTCCAGCTCCAGGCGGGCCAGGAGGGCCGGGTTCGAGGTCTTCCGCTCCACGGTCTGGAGCCGGGCGGCCTGGAGGAGGAGCTGGCGCACCTGCTCGGTCTTCACCGGGTAGCCGGCGTGTTCGGGGGCGATCCAGCCCTCCTCGCTCCGCTCCAGGACCAGCTTCTCCCCCCCCTTGCGCAGCTCGATGCGCCGGACCTCGTTGACCCGGTCCAGGAGGCCCGACAGGAAGGGCTCGCCGGCGCTGGCCACGTCGCTGCGGGCCGCCGGGCGGCTCCGCTGGGCGTACCAGGCCACGGCCAGGAGCAGGATGGCGATGGCGGCCAGGACGAAGAGGTTGCGAGCACGCATCTTGCTTTCCTCCAGGGTCAGGCGAGCTTGCGCTGCACGGCCAGGCGCCGGCTCCGACGCCGCCGGGACACGAGGAAGGAGGCGAGCACGACCACGACGGGCATCGCCAGGAGGTTCAGCAGGAAGAGGTCGTTGCCGAGGCGCTCGATGTCCTTGCGCAGCTCGTGCTGCACCTCCCGCATGCGCCGGCGAGCGTCCACCAGCTTCTCCTGGAGACGCTCCAGCTCCGCCCGCTGCTCGGCGGAGAGGATGAGCTCGCTGGAGGGACCCTGCTCCCGTTGCAGCTCGTTGATGCGCTGCTCGGTCTGCCGGATCTCCTCCTGGATGGCCCGCTGCTCCCGCTCGTAGTGGGCCTGGGCCCGGCGCTCCAGCTCCTGGACCACGGTGAAGGGCCGCTCGGAGCGGCTCCGGCCCCGGAGGGACAGGAGGTTCTCGTCGCCCAGGAGCATCTCCACGGCGTTGGCCACGAAGTCGCCGTTGTCGGCCAGCAGCCGCCGCCCCAGGGAGATGGGTCCGAAGCGCTCCTCCTCGTTCCAGAAGCGGTCCGCCAGGAGGTCCGCGTCGGCCACCAGCAGCACCTGGCGCTCCTCGGGTGCCTCGGCCAGGTGCTCCGCCGGGCTGTCGGTGGCCGCGTCGCCGTCACCATCCTCCGCAGCGGTCTCGTCGCCGCTGTCCTCCCCTTCGTCGGCCGCGCCCGGAGGCCCGTCGGGGAAGGCACTGTGGAAACGACCGGAGACCAGGGCGGCCAGGACCAGGCTCTCTCCGCCCGGGGCGTACTCGGCCAGGAGCTGGCCGGGATCCGGGAAGAACTTCACCTTGTCCACGGCCAGGGCCATGGCCTGGTCGCTGGTGCGCAGCAGGGGCTCGAAGTCCACCTCGGCGCCCTCGGCCTTGCGGAAGTAGCCCGGCGTGGCCAGGTTCAGTCGCTCCAGGTTGCCGGTGATGGGATGGTCCACGGCCAGGGCGTCCCGGCCGAGGGCCAGCCAGGCCACGTAGTCCACGGCCGCCGGCCCCTGCTGGCTCATGGCCCGGACCCGCTGGGCGTGGGCGATGTCGGCGGCAATCTTGTCCTTCGGCCACTCCACGCCCCAGGCGGCGAGCAGGCCGTCCAGATCGGAGCTCCTGTCGGCTCCCATGCCGGACAGGGGGTTGCCGGGGGTGGCGCCGCTCTGGTCGCTCTCGCAGTGGGGATCCAGGAAGGCAACCAGCTTGCCGCCACCGAGCACGAACTGGTCGATAGCGTAGAGGGTCTCCTGGGAGAGGCCCTTGGGATGGACCAGGAGGAGGAGCTCGGCGTCCTCGGGAATCTCGGTGGCGTCCTTGGCCAGGACCTGTACGTCGAAGAGGCTGCGCAGGTAGTCCACCACGAACCACGGCGGGCTCGGCCGGCCCGGGTTGGCCGGATCGAAGCCGCCCTGGATGGGCAGGCTCGAGAGCAGGGCGACCTTGCGCTTCTCCGGGTGGGCCAGGGACCAGACCAGGCGGGCGACGTCGTACTCCAGGAAGGGCTCCTTCTCGGGATCGAGGAAGGGGATCACCTCCCGATCGTCGACGCTGTTGGTCCCCACCAGGCCCAGGTAGAGGGTCGTGCCCGCGTTGTCCACGGGCAGGCCCGCGAGGCCGGCCTCAGTGGCCTCGTCCTCTGCCTCGGAGAAGGGCTCGGGATCCAGGCACTCGACCTCGATGCGGCCGGCGGCGGCGGCGGCGAACTCCTCCAGGAACTCCTGGACCCGCTGGGCGTAGGAGCGGTACTGGGGCAGGTCCCGGGCCGCGTCCTCGGCGAAGAAGAGGCGCAGGCGGATGGGCTCCTCCAGGCTCCCGGCGATGTTCCGGGCCCCCGGGGAGAGGGTGTAGAGCCTGCCCGCGGTCAGGTCGAGACGCAGGCCCTGGAGGAAGCCGTCCGCCAGGAGGCTCACGGCCACGAAGACCACCAGGACCAGGGGCAGGGCGACTAGGGCGTACTGGCTGCGGCGCATGGGCGTCACCTCAACGTGCCTTCTTCCACTCGACCAGGAGGACGTTCACGACCAGGGCGGAGCCGATCAGGGCGGCGAAGAAGACCAGGCTGCGCAGCTCCACCTTGCCCTGGACGAAGGACTCGAAGTGATGCAGGACACTCACCGCCGAGAGCAGGTCCAGGAACATGCCGGCCAGCGCCCCCCCCTGCTCGAGGACGCCCCGGACCACCGGGAAGTCGGCGACGAGGAAGCCGAAGCAGGCCACCACCGCCAGGACGAAGGCGATGACCTGGTTCTTGGTGAGGGCCGACAGGCAGGAGCCGATGGCCAGGAAGCCGCCGGCCATGAGCAGGCTGCCCAGGTAGCCGGTGAGGATGGGACCGTGGTCGGGATTCCCGAGCCAGGCCACGGTCAGCCACATGGGGAAGGTCAGGGCCAGGGCCAGGCCGGCGAAGGCCCAGGCGGCCAGGAACTTGCCCACGACCGCTTCCCATGTGGTCAGGGGCAGGGTGAGGAGGAGCTCGATGGTCCCCAGGCGCCGCTCCTCGGCCCACAGGCGCATGGCCAGGGCCGGCACCAGGAACAGGTAGAGCCAGGGATGCCAGGTGAAGAAGGGCCGCAGGTCCGCCTGGCCCCGCTCGTAGAAGCCCCCCAGCTTGAAGGTGAAGGTCGCCGCCAACCCCAGGAAGAGCACCAGGAAGATGGCGGCCAGAGGGGTGGAGAAGTACGCGGCGAACTCCCGCTTGAACACGCTCCGGGCACGACCCATGGGCACCTCCCTGTCGTCAGGCCGCTGCAGCGGCGGTATCGCTGGTGGTGAGCTGGCGGAACACCCAGTCCATGCGGTTGCGCTGGATCTCCGCCGGGGCCCTGGCCTCGAACTCCTCGGGGGTGCCGTCGAAGACCACGGCGCCCCGGTTGAGGAGGACGACCCGGGAGCAGACCGCCTCCACCTCCTCCAGGATGTGGGTGGAGAGGACGATGGCCTTGTCCTCCGCCATCCGGCGGATCAGCTCCCGGACCTCGTGCTTCTGGTTGGGGTCCAGGCCGTCCGTGGGCTCGTCCAGGATCAGGACCGCCGGATCGTGGAGCAGGGCATTGGCCAGACCCAGACGGCGCTTGAAGCCCTTGGAGAGGTCCTCGATGCGGCGCAGGAGGACCGGCTCCAGGTGCACCCGGGCCGTCACCGCCGCCACCACCTCGTCCCGGCGCGTTCCCCGGAAGCCCCGGACCTCGGCGGCGAAGCGCAGGAAGTCCAGGGGCGTCATGTCCGGGTAGGCCGGCGCTCCCTCCGGCAGGTAGCCGAGGCTCGCCCGGGCCCAGAGGGGCTCGGTCTGGACGTCGGCGCCGGCCACCCGGACCGTGCCCGCATCGGGCTCCAGGAAGCCGGTCACCATGCGCATGGTGGTGGTCTTGCCGGCGCCGTTGGGCCCGAGGAAGCCCAGGACCTCGCCCCGGGACACTTCCAGGGTGACGTCGCAGACGGCTCGGACCTCGCCGAAGGACTTCGTGAGACCGTGAACCTGGATCAGGGGCTCCATCGCCGGATCCTCCTTACAACCCGGACTCGCCGGCTGGCGGCCCGGACCGGGAAAGGGGGGGATTGTGGACCGCGTGCCGGGCCGTGTCAACCGCCGGGACACCCACTACGGCCGGCCCGTCCCGGCGCTGGCCTATCCTGGCCGCCGCTGCGCCGGCGGCCGCCGCCGCGCCAACCCGGGACCATGCTCCTCGCCGCCCTCCTCGCCCTCGCCCTGCCCCCCTCCCCGAGCCTCCCCCAGGCGGATCCCGAGGCCCTGGCGGCGCCTCCCCGCCGGGAGGGCCGGGGCCCATTTCCCCGCCTGATCCTCCGGGGCGCGATCCTGGTGGACGGCACCGGCGCCCCTCCCATCGGGCCGGTGGACCTGGTCATCGAGGAGGAGCGCATCGCCCGGATCGTCCCGGTGGGGCCACCGGGCCTGCCTCCGGACCCCGCCCGGCGGCGGCCGGAGCCGGGCCCCGACGGCCTGGTACTCGACGTTTCGGGCATGTACGTGCTGCCCGGCTTCGTGGACATGCACGGCCACATCGGTGGCCGGGAGCAGGCGGTCCCCGCCGAGTACGTCTTCAAGCTCCAGCTCGCCCATGGCATCACCACCATCCGGGACCCGGGCTGCGGCATGGGCCTGGAGTGGACCCTCCGCCACCGGCAGCGGAGCGCCGCCCACGAGATCACGGCCCCCCGGATCTTCGCCTACGCGGTCTTCGGCCAGGGCCACGACGGTCCCATCACCACGCCCGAGGCAGCCCGGGCCTGGGTCCGAGAGATCCAGGCCCGGGGGGTCGACGGGATCAAGTTCTTCGGCGCCCCCCCCGAGGTCTTCCGGGCCGCCCTGGAGGAGGCCCGGCGCCTGGGCCTGCGCACGGCCTGCCACCACGCCCAGCTGCACGTGCTCGAGGCAAACGTCCTCGACACCTCCGCCTGGGGCCTGACCACCATGGAGCACTGGTACGGCCTGCCCGAGGCCCTGTTCACCGGGCGGACTGTCCAGGACTACCCGGCCGGCTACAACTACGCCGACGAGAGGGACCGCTTCGCCGAGGCCGGCCACCTCTGGCGCCAGGCCGCCGCGCCCGGCAGCCCCCGGTGGGAGGAGGTGATGAGCACCCTCCTGGAGCGGGACTTCACCCTGGATCCCACCTTCACCATCTACGAGGCCTGCCGGGACCTCCTCCGGGAGCGCTGCGCCGAGTGGCACCCCCTCTACACCCTGCCCTCCCTGTGGGACTTCTACCGGCCGAGCCGCCGCTCCCACGGCTCCTTCTGGGACGGGTGGGGCACCGAGGAGGAGGTGGCCTGGAAGGACAACTACCGGCGCTGGATGGCCTTCGTGAACGAATTCAAGAACCGGGGCGGCCGGGTCACCACGGGCAGCGACGCCGGCTTCATCTACAAGCTCTACGGCTTCGGCTACGTCCGGGAGCTGGAGCTCCTCCGGGAGGCGGGCTTCCATCCCCTGGAGGTGGTCCGGTCCGCCACGCGCAACGGCGCCGAGGCCCTGGGCGCCCTCGGCGACTTCGGCACCGTGGAGCCCGGGAAACGGGCCGACCTGGTGGTCGTCGCCGGCAACCCCCTGGCCAACTTCCAGCTCCTTTACGGCACCGGCGTTCTGGCCCTGGACGACGCCGACCGGCCGGTGCGCCGGGGCGGGGTCCGCTGGACCATCCACGACGGCATCGTCTACGACGCGCCGGCCCTCCTGGCCGACGTCCGGCGCATGGTCCAGGAGGCCTGGCGGGCCGCCGGGCGACGGCTCACCCAGCCCGGCCTGGAGGAGCCCGTCCCGGCCCCGGGCGACTGATCAGTCGCCCGCGGGCTCGAGCACTGCGCTCATGGAGCCCTGGCAGCGGGGCAGGCGCCAGTCGGGGCCGTAGGCGTGGATCTGCTCCTGCTTGAGCTCCGCCACCTCCCGGTGGCCGGTCCAGACCACCGCCCGGCCCCTTGTGTCCACCTCCCGGGCCAGGAGCCAGCCCCGCTCCGGAGACAGGCCGCAGAGGCGCTGGAGCATCTCGATGACGTAGGCGTAGGTGTGGTCGTCGTCGTCCAGTAGGACCACCTGCCAGCGGGGAGCGAGCCGGGACCGCTGCCGGACGGCCGGCTCGACGACAGGGGACGCAGCCATGGCAACCCGATTAACCCACGGGCAGGGCCCCCGCGTCAAGAGCCCCGCCGGCTCATTCCCCGGCGTAGCCCAGGTCGGCCAGGAGCTTGGCGTCCGGCCCGCTCTCCCAGGCCTCCCTGGGGACCGGGGGCATCTTCCGGCGCAGCTCCAGGAAGCGGGCAAGGAGGGCCCGGGCCCGGTCGGGCTCGGCCTCCAGGAGGTCCCGGGCCTCGCCGGGATCCTGCTCCAGGGAGAAGAGGGCCAGGGGCCGCGGCTCCTCCTCCAGGTCGTCCGCCTCCAGGATCAGCTTCCAGCCCTCCTCCCGGATGGCGAACTCGTAGCGCCGGCGGCCCTCCTGGAAGCCCTGGACCACTGGCACGGGCCGGGGCGGGAGCCCCGCCGCCAGGGGGCCGGCGGCCCTCCCCAGGGCTGCCC
>CAYMFV010000120.1:0-8019 GCA_964389745.1 uncultured Planctomycetales bacterium
CCCCGGAACCAGCCCAGAGAGGCGCGTGCAGCACCGACGACACCCGAGGCGAGTGCCAGTGCCGAGAGGAGGAAGCCGATGACCCGCCCCATGGACCTGGCGGAGTATATCCCGGACAGGCCCTGGCCCCGGGAACCTCAGGGCATGCACCTGGTGCGCCTGGAGGAGGAGCACGCCGAGGCTGCCAACGCCCTCTTCAACCGGGTCTTCGGCCAGGAGCGGAGCCTCGAGCACTTCCTCTGGAAGTTCTGGGAGAACCCGGCCGGGCCGCCGGTGGGCTACCTCTGCGTCGAGGCGGAGGGTGGCCGGCCCGTGGCCATGAACATCGGCCAGCGCAAGCGGGCCCGGGTGGGGGGCCGGGACGTGGCGGCCATCCTCATCTGCGAGAGCGCCTCCGACCCCGAGGCCCGGCGGGGCGGCCGGCCCTACTACGCCGCCACCTCGGCGGCGGGGGTCCAGGCGGCCCGGGAGGGCATCCCCTTCGCCTTCGGCGGCCAGTCCACCGACGAGGCCATCAAGGTGGGCCGGCGCTGGTTCGGCTACCGGGTCGTCTTCGCCCTCCAGGTCTGGATGCAGCGGCTCTCCCTGCGCCCCGCCCTGCGCTCCCGCCTGGGGCGCATGGGCGAGGCCCTGGCGGGCGCCGCCGACGCCGTCGTGCGGCCCCGGGTGCCGCGGCGCGGGGCCGGCGGGCTGGCCGTGGAGCCCCGGGAGGACTTCGACGCGGACTTCGACGAGCTCTGGGAGCGCTACCGGGACCGCTACCCGGTGGTCCTGGCCCGGGACGCCGCCACCCTGCGCTGGCGGTACCAGGACTGCCCCGTGGGGCCGAACCGCGTCCTCCTGGCCCGCCACCGGGGCGAGCCCGCCGGCTACGTCGTCTGGCGGGAGTGGATCGAGGGGCCGGCCCGGGTGGCCACCGTCCTCGACCTGTGGGATGGCCGGGATCCGGAGCTGGCCAGGAGCCTCCTCCAGGCTGCCGGCCGCCAGGCCGCCGAGAGTGGCTGCGAGCACCTGCTCTATGCCGCCATGCCGGGCAGCGCCGGCGAGGCGGCGGTGCAGCGCATGCCGGGCTTCCGGCCCTCGGAGCACCACCCCCCCGACCGGGTCATCGCGACGCCTCTGCCCGTCCCGGAGGAGCGGGTGCAGGCTGCGGACTACGAGGTCATGCGCCGCATCCTCCGGGGGAAGGACTGGTACTACACCCAGGGCGACTGCGACTTCCGGGACTGAGCCGTGACCGGGGGCGGGCCGGCGGATCTAGCATGCCGCCGCCATGCTCCAGCCCTTCGACGAGCGCAACCGGGACATCCTGGTCAACATCAACGGCCGCCTGGTGCACCGGGACGAGGCCGGGGTGAGCCCCTTCGACTCGGTGGTCCAGGGCGGCGACGCGGTCTGGGAGGGCCTGCGCCTCTACCGGGGGCGGATCTTCAGGCTCGCCGAGCACCTGGCCCGGCTGCGGGGCTCGGCCCGGGCCCTGGCCTTCCGGCAGATCCCCGGTGACGAGGCCATCCTCCGGGAGATCCGCCGCACCCTGGAGGCCAACGGCATGGACGACGGCGTGCACATCCGCCTGACCCTGACCCGGGGGGTCAAGTACACCTCCGGGATGGACCCGCGCCTGAACACCGCCGGGCCGACCCTGATCGTCCTGGCGGAGTGGAAGGCGCCGGTCTACGGCCAGGACGGCCTGCGCCTGGTGACCAGCAGCATCCGGCGCTTCCCGCCGGACTGCCTGGACCCGAAGATCCACCACGCCAACCTCATCCAGTCCATCCTGGCGAAGATCCAGGCCAACGCCGTCGGCGCCGACGACGCGGTGATGCTCGACCAGCGGGGCTTCGTGGCCGAGACCAACGCCACCCACCTCTTCCTGGTGGCCGGCGGCGCGGTGCGGACGCCCCGGACGGTGGCCTGTCCCGAGGGGATCACCCGGGCGACGGTCCTGGAGCTGAGCCGGGAACATGGGATTCCGCATGAAGAAGCCGACCTTTCCCTGACGGACTTCTACCGGGCCGACGAGGTCTTCTGCACCGGGACCATGGGCGAGCTGGCCGGCGTGGTGGAGCTGGACGGCCGGCCGGTGGGCGACGGCCGGGTCGGGCCCGTGACCCGGTGCCTGTCCGGCCTCTACCAGGAGCTGGCTGTCCGGGCCGGGACCCCGGTGCTGGCGGAGTCCGGGCAGAATGGTGCCTGAAGAGGGGCCTTTTCGAGGTCTCCCTTGCCCTCCTGGCGGCGTGGGTTAGAAGCAGGACGCACCCGGAGGCTTCCTCCCCGTGGGCTACCCTGGCCGGCAAGGGGAGGGGGTGCGCTCCTGCCATGCACCGGATTGTCCCGTTCCTCCCGTGGCTCCTCGTGCTGCCGGTGGCCTGTGCGCCGCCGGAGGAGGAGCCGCCCCTCTTCGGAGTCGGAGAGGCGAGCGAGGCCGAAGCCCATCCCGCCAGTGGCGAGGAACAGGCCTTCCAGGTCCCGCCGCCGCCCCTTTCCGAGGGCGTCTTTCCCTGCTCGGACTGCCACGATCCCGAGATCCTGGAGCCGAACACCGAGCGGCGGGAACTGGAGATGGCCCACGACGACATCGTCCTCGAGCACGACGTCGAGCACCGCTGGTGCCTGGACTGCCACGACGCCATCAACCGGGACATGCTGCACCTGGCGAACGGCACCCTCGTACCCTTCGAGGAGTCCTACCAGCTCTGTGGCCAGTGCCACGGCGACAAGTACCGGGACTGGCGCGTCGGTGTCCACGGGCGTCGCACCGGCATGTGGAACGGGGAGAAGCAGTACCTCCTGTGCGTCCACTGCCACGACTCCCACTCGCCGCGCTTCAAGCCCATTCCGCCCAAGCCGGCGCCGCCGCCCCCGGAGCACACGCCCTGACGATGAGCAGTGACACCACCCAGGTTTCCCGGCGGGGTTTCCTCTGCGCGGTGGCTGGTTGCGCCGCAGCTGCCAGCGCCGCCGGCTGCAAGGATCTGACCCACACCCGGTGGTTCCACGACCGCTTCCGGGAGCTCGGCCCGGAGGAGGTCCAGGAGCTGCTCCGGGACATCGAGCAGGAGGTGGAGGCCCGTTTCGGGAAGGACGTGACCGTCGGCGGCGAGCCGCCCCTGCCGGGGGTGCAGTTCGCCTACGCCCTGGACCTGTCCCGCTGCGTGGGCTGTCGCCGCTGCGTGTATGCCTGCGTCGAGGAGAACAACCAGAGCCGGGACCCGGCCGTGCACTGGATCCGGGTCCTGGAGATGGAGAAGGACCGGGGCATCGACTTCGCCGAGGCCAATCCCTACTACGAGGCCGAGACCGTGCCCCGGGAGGGCCACTTCTACGTGCCGGTGGCCTGCCAGCAGTGCCGGAATCCCGCCTGCGTGAAGAGCTGCCCGGTGGGCGCGACCTGGAAGGAGGAGGACGGCATCGTCGTGATCGACTACGACTGGTGCATCGGCTGCCGCTGCTGCATGGCCGCCTGCCCCTACGGCGCCCGCCACTTCAACTGGGCAGAGGCGGAGATCCCGGCCGAGGAGCTGAACCCGAACATGCACTACCTGGGCAACCGGCCGCGGCCCCGGGGAGTGGTGGAGAAGTGCACCTTCTGCATCCAGCGCACTCGCAAGGGCCGCTACCCGGCTTGCGTCGAGGTCTGCCCGGTGGGTGCCCGGAAGTTCGGAAACCTCCTGGATCCGAGCAGCGAGATCCGCTACATCCTCGAGAACAAGCGGGTCTTCGTCCTCAAGGCGGAGCTGAACACCCGTCCCCGCTTCTACTACTTCTACGGTCTGTAGCCAGGAGCAGCGATGAAGACCCTGCGCGCCTTCTGGGACTTCACTGCCGGCAGCGCCCGGCTGGTGGTCCGTGGTCCCCTCATCTACAAGCTCTGGCTCCTGCTCCTCCTGGGAACCATCGGCGTCGGTGCCGCCGCCTACGTGCACCAGCTGCACGAGGGTCTGATCGCCACGAACATGCGGGATCAGGTTTCCTGGGGCTTCTACATCGGCAACTTCACCTTCCTGGTGGGGGTGGCGGCCGCGGCGGTGATGCTGGTGATCCCCGCCTACGTGTACTCCTGGAAGCCCATCAAGGAGGTGGTGGTCCTGGGCGAGCTCCTGGCCGTGGCCTCCATCCTGGTGTGCGGCCTCTTCGTGTTGGTGGACATCGGCCACCCAGAGCGCTTCTGGCACCTGATCCCCGGTCTGGGCTTCCTGAACGTGCCGGACTCCCTCCTGGGGTGGGACGTGGTGGTCCTCAACGGCTACCTGGTGTTGAACCTCGTCATCGCCACCTACCTGATCTTCACCATCTACCGGGGAGGAGAGCCCAGCAAGCGCTTCTTCATGCCCCTGGTGTGGCTCTCGATTCCGGCGGCGGTGGGTATCCACACCGTCACCGCGTTCCTCTACAACGGCCTGGCAGCCCGGCCCTTCTGGAACGCCTCGATCCTGGCGCCGCGTTTCCTGGCCTCCGCCTTCTGCTCGGGACCGGCCATCCTGCTGATCCTGATGCAGCTCCTGCGGCGCTTCACCCGTTTCGAGATCCGCAACGAGGCCATCTGGAAGGTGGCGGAGCTCATGGCCTACGCCATGGCCGTCAACCTCTTCCTCCTGGGCGCCGAGGTCTTCAAGGAGTTCTACTCCAACACGGAGCACGCCATCCACATCCGCTACATGTTCTGGGGTGTGGGCGGACACAACGCCATCGTGGCCTGGATGTGGCTGTCGGTGTTCTGCTCCGTCGCCGCCTTCCTGCTCTTCCTCGTGCCCCGGAGCCGGCGCCACCCGTTGGGCCTGAACCTGGGCTGCGTCCTGATCTTCATGGGCGTGTACCTGGAGAAGGGCATGGGCCTGGTCATCCCGGGCATGACCCCGGATACCCTGGGGGAGATCTACGAGTACTTCCCCTCCCGGACGGAGTGGCTGGTGGCGGCCGGCATCCTGGCGGTGGGCGCCCTGGCCTTCACCCTGATGGTGAAGGTGGCCATCTCCGTCCTCCTGGGCGAGTTCCGGTCCCGGGCGGCCCGCCGCCGCTCCGGGGAGCTTTTCGAGGCGGGCGGGGAATCCTCCGCACCCTTGGCAGTCTGATGCCCTGATCGGCTCCGCCCGGGCTTTCCGGGTCCCTGCCCCTTGCACCTGGCGGGGGAGGAGTTAGAACGAGGCCAGCCTGCATGGCGCAGGCCCCGGAGAGAGACCATCCTGGAGCACCATGGTGAAGATCCCCAAGAGCCTGTTGTTCGGTGCCGCGGCTCTCGCGGCCCTGTTCGCCTCCACCGCCTGGCTGGACGCCGCGGGCCGCACTGGCCAGCCTGGCCCCCAGCAGGACAAGGCCCAGTACGTGGGCGCCGCCAAGTGCAAGATGTGCCACAAGAAGGCGGACATGGGGGACATCTACGGCAAGTGGGCCGCAACCAAGCACGCCAAGGCCTACCAGGCCCTGGCGACCGACGCCGCCAAGGAGGCGGCCAAGGCCAAGGGCATCGATGATCCCCAGAAGGCGCCGGAGTGCCTGAAGTGCCACGCCACCGGGGCGGCCGCCGATCCGAAGAAGGTCTCGAAGTCCCTCAAGCAGGAGATGGGGGTCCAGTGCGAGTCCTGCCACGGACCGGGGAGCCTGCACATCAGGTCCCGGATGAAGACCGCCAAGGACTTCAAGGGGCAGGAGCACCCCTGGGCCATTCCGGCGGGCGAGATGCACCTGCCCACCGAGGAGACCTGCCGGGGCTGCCACAACCCCGAGTCGCCCTCCTACAAGGAGTTCAAGCTGGACGAGTTCCTGCCGAAGGTCCGGCACTTCCACCCGAACCGCCCCGGGCCCCGCTGGCTGACCGAGAAGGAGAAGAAGGCCCAGGCTGGCGGCTAGAAGAAGGAGGCTCCCCAGCCCTGTTGGAAGGTGCGGGCCGCCCCCTGCTCGTCGGGGGTGGCCCGCCAGCATGCCCGGGGAGAGCCTCGGTGCCCGCCGAAGCCGGAGGACAGGGCAGGATCTTGCCCGTTTTGGCCAGGGAATCCCTTCCCGGCGGGGCTGCCGGGGTTTAGGCGGAAAGTGCGGCCGCGTGGCCTGGCCGGCCGCCACCTTCCCTTCCTCCCCTGGAGCACGACGATGACTGCAACCGGACCTGGCAAGCGCTTTTCCTGGGGCTTCCGCACCGGCTTCCTCGGCATCTTGGCCCTGGTCCTCTGGACCGAGGTGGCGATGACGGCCCTCCGGGCCGCCCTCGCGGCCGACGGCGCCGATCGCTGGCCCTGGCTCCTGGCCTTCGTGGGCCTCCTCCTGCCCCCCCTCTTCCTGGTCGCCTACCGCTGGACGCTGGTCCGGGGCTTCTTCCGGTCCATCAAGGTCGGGACCCTGAACCTGGCGCTCATCGGCCTGGCCTCCATTCTCGGGGTCCTCTTTCACCAGGAGGACGCCAACCGGCCCATCCCGCCGCCGGTGGAGGGCAAGACGGTCTTCGAGACCGGCCGCTACGACCACTACCTCGACTTCCGCCACGCCCAGGCCTACTTTGTCTACCACCTGCTCCATGGCCGGGGCTACCACCTCCTCCCGGGGGTGGACCCCGAGTGCCGGGTGGATGAGGGGGCCATCGCCGGCCAGATGGACAACCTGGCCCGCTGGACCCCGATCCTCGGCACCCGCTATGGCGAGGACTACGCCCTGGGCCTGAAGGTCAACACCGAGAAGGGGCTGCGGGTCCGGCAGGAGAACGCCGAGGTGGATGCCCTGGAGAAGGCCTGGGACAACCTCTGGTGGACCACCTTCGTCGTGGCCGACGACCTGGACCTGCTCCGGGTCTACAAGTCGGACTGGTTCGCCGCCCTGTGGGCCATCCTCTTCCTGGGCGTGGTGACCAGCGCGGTCCACAAGGGCCTCCGGGGCATGCTCCGCTTCCGGGCCTGGGGCTTCACCCTCTCCCACGTGGGCGTGATGCTCATCGTCGTCGGGGCCTTCTGGGGGCGCCTGGCCGAGGAGCGGGGCATGGTCCACCTGACCGTCGGCAACGCCAAGGGCGGCTTCCAGCTCTACGACGGCCGGCTGGTGGCCTTCCAGCGGCCCCCCTCCCTGCTGGGCATCGTGCCGGAAGGCGAGCCCTTCCTGGTCCGTCTCGACGCCTTCCGGGCCGACTACCACGACGTCCTGGAAGCCATCTACATGAAGGATGGCCCGGACGGCCGCCTGGAGACCGAGTTCCCCGTGGCGCCGCCGAAGGAGCGGGTCTACCAGGGCAAGACGGTGGAGCTGGACCGGGGGCCCCTGCCGGACGGCGGCACGGGCCCGTACATGCGCCTGGAGGTCCTGGAGTACGTTCCCCAGGCCCGGGTCCGTCCGGCCGTGCTGCCGGCCGGCGAGGCCACCGAGGAGGCCGCGGCTGCCGTCGAGCTCGTGCTGCGTTCCGACCAGACCGGCGAGGAGATGGAGTGTTGCGACGACCCCACGGACAAGCGCCACGCCGACGGGAGCTGCCAGGAACGCACCCTGATCCTCCGGGAGGGCGAGGCCGAGGCCGTGCACGACCCCGAGAGCGGCCTGCGCCTGCGCCTGCGCCTGGCGAGCGGCCTGGAGGACGCCCGCCAGCTCCTGGCGGAGGGGTTCCGGGAGCGCTACGGCGTGCTGCGCCTGGCCGGGGACGATGCCGCCTCCGGGTGGCAGGCCGACGTCCTGCCGGGAGCGAGCTGGAAGGTCCAGGCAGGCGGCGTGGAGTACACCGTCCGGGTCCTGGAGGCGACGCCCAACCTGCGGCTGCGCAAGGGCCCGGGCGGCCGCTGGCAGAACTCCAACCGGGAGCTGCCGGTCAGCGGCCAGGAGGCGCGGAACCCCGCCCTCCTGCTCTACGTCGAGGGCCCTGGTGGACAGTCCGAGGAACGCTGGGTGATGTCCAGCCACTTCCATAGCGGCGGCCGGACCTTCCCCGAGCTGGCCTTTACCTTCGAGTGGGACGACTGGGCCGCTCCTGCCACGGCCCACTGGGAGTTCTTCTTCCTGGACGACGGGCGCCTGGCTGTGGCCCCGGCCGGTGCGCCGGGGGAGCTCCGGGCC
>CAYMFV010000121.1:0-8019 GCA_964389745.1 uncultured Planctomycetales bacterium
GGGGGAACCAGGCCAGGCGGGGCGACTCGCCTGGCCCCGGGCACAGGGCCAGGCCGGGATCGGCGAGGAAGAGGAAACGGACGTCCAGGTGCAGGTGCCGGGGCATGGGCCCGCCGGCGGGGATGGGGTGGACGTCCAGGTCGAAGATGGCGGGCTGGCGGCCCAGGCAGCGGGGCTCCCGGATGCCCGTCTCCTCCCGGACCTCCCGGAGGGCGGTGGCGGCCGGGTCCTCCTCGCCCTCGTCGTGGCCGCCGGGCTGGAGCCAGCGGCCGAGGCGGCGGTGGTGGACCAGGAGCATCCGTTCCAGGGCCGGATCGACCACGAAGGCGCTGCCGGTCACGTGCCCCGGCAGGGTGTCCCGGTGCCACCACAGGGGCTCGGCGGCCAGGTGCTCCAGGATGTGGAGCCGGTGCGACTCCTCCTCCGGGCCGGCGGCGGTGTAGGCCTCCAGGAGGACGGCCAGGCGGCGGGCGCTGTCGGTGGCCACGGGGCCAGGGTAGCGGGGGCTCAACCGCCGGGCCCGGCCTGGGTGCCGGGAGCCGGAGAGCCGGGTTCCCGGGCCAGGTGGCCGAACTCCTCCAGCAGGCGGCGCAGTCCCTCCCGGTACTCCTCCTCCTGGCGCAGCAGGGCTTCCTGCACGGCGATGTACTCCCGATCGCCGAGGAGCTCCGGCCATTCCCGGCTCGGCGGCTCGCCGTCGCCGGGCGCGGCCTGCAGGAGGGCCTTCCCGGCCACGCCGACGAACATCCTCCTGCTGGTGGAGAGCAGGGCGCGCTCCCGGAGCATGCGGCGCTGGAAGGCCTGGACCGCTGCCAGGAAGGACTCGTCCGCCAGGGCGTCCGGGGGCGCGCCGAGGGCGTCCAGGTGGAACTCGGCGGGGTACTCGAAGGGGCGGCTCTCGAGTCTCCACAAGGGAAAGCGACGGGCGGAAGTCGGCACTCCCTCCCACTCCTGCCAGCTGCGGTGCTGCTCCACCAGGATGTTGGAGAGGGTGAGGGCCTGCCCCGGGAGGAGGTCGTTGAACTCCTCGGGCCGCAGAGCGGCGTTGACCGGTCCTGCCAGCTCCGGCGTCTGGCCCGCGAGGCTCATCCAGAGCCTGTCGTAGAAGAACTCGATCAGCTCGGGCGGGAAGGAGGACATCTTTGCGTAGTCATACTGACTCCTCCCCTGGATCTCCGTGGCATAGCGCTCCCGCCAGGCCCGCAGGCCGGCTTCCGTCTGCCACCAGGGCGTCTCGGGCTCCGCGTCCAGGGGCTCGCCGCCAGCCACCGGCGCCCGGGAAGGAACCCGGGTCGCTGGAGCAGGATCCGCGCTGCTCGGCCCCCGGCCCTTGCCATCCCCTTCCGCCTGTCCTGGGGTGTCCGGTTCCGGGGCCAGGGGGATCCCGGTTCCCGGGGCCTGTTCGTTGCCGCCCTCCCAGGCCCACAGCCCCAGGATGAGGACCAGGATCGCGAACAGGGCGATCGTCAGGGCTGATCGGCTACGGGGCATTTCCTACACCGGAAGTCGAAGGTGGCCGCGCCCTTCTTCTCGCCGGAGCAGCTGAAGATGTACACGGTGTCCGTGTACGGGGCGCCACACTGCAGGGAAAGGTCGCGACCATCTATCGTGATCGGGTCGCCAGGCTTGTCGAGCCGGTAGATCACACCGCGGTGCTTGACGAAGCACAGCCCGAGACTGGGGTCCAGCTTGACCTTGATGTTGTAGTCCCACCGGCAGTCGAGGGCGCTTTCCTGGCAGCGTTTCTCGTCGAAACACCGCCCCCGGACGCTGCCGGTGATCGTCCAGGTGACTTTGGTGACGCCGATGTTCGGAGTCACCTCATAGGATCCGCCCGAGGGATCCGCCGGGCACCGACAACTGCTGGGACCCTGTGGAGCTGGCAGCGCGGCCAGGCAGGGCAGCAGGAGAACAGGCAGGAACAAACGCATGCTGGAGAACGAGCAACTTGCGTGCCAGGGACTCCGTGCGCCATCGCCGCATGTCCCTAGATCCCTTTTGGCAATCGTGGTTATGGCAAGGGAATCAAACCTGGACCCTTCTCCCTCTCTCTCTCTCTGGGGTCGCAAAAAGGCGACGCCTGCCGTCGCAAAAAGGCGACGACCTGGCCGGCCGGGGAGTGGGCGCCGGGTCAGCCGCGGCCTTCGGCTGCCTCCAGCTCGGCGAGGGCCTGGCCCTCCTCCACGTCGGCGCCGTCCTCGACCAGGAATCGGAGGAGGCGGGCCCGCTCGGGGAGCTCGCCGCCGGGCTGGTACTTGACCGGGTTGAAGGTCTTCATGACCTCCAGGAGGCCCAGGGTGCGGCCGGCCCGGAGCTCCGCGCCCGCTTCCAGGTAGAGATCGGCGCCGGGTTCCGGACGGCGCCAGAAACGCCCGGCCTGGGGCGCCCGGAGCACCAGGCCGCTGGCCTCCGGGCCGGCCGCCCGGCTCGGGCCGGTGCCGGGGAGGCCGTTCCGGGCGTCCCGGCGCAGGCGGAACAGGGGGGTGCCGTAGCCCACCGGCAGGTGGCGGCGCTCCGGCGGGTCGCTGTCGACGTAGCCGGCCAGCCCCTCGGGCACCCGCAGGGACTGCGGCCGTTCCAGGACCACCAGGACTCCGGCCGGCGACCCCGGGCCCAGGAGGCAGCCCCGGGGGGGGGCCTGGGCGTAGAGGCCGACGCCCGGGGAGCACAGCTCCCAGCCCGCGCCGTCGTCCAGGGGCCGGGCCAGGAGGGGGAGGCCGTCGTCGCCGTGCATCACACGCCCTCCGCCAGGAGGTCCAGGTCGTGCAGGGACCAGATGCGGGGGTTCTTCATGCGCCGGTAGCCCTGGGCCTGCCAAGCGGACTCCACCAGGCACTCCAGCCAGGGCCGCAGCTCCGAAGGCAGGACGATCTCGTCGGTGTCGCGCTGGCTGGCGGCCTTGTAGGGGTCCATGTCGGCCTCGATGCGCGCCTCCACCGCCGCCATGCCCTGCTCGACGGCGGCCCGCTCCTCGGGGTCGTCGGTGGCGATCGCGAAGTCGTCGTCGAGCTTCGTGTTGTACGTGGCGATGGCCAGCGTCCGGCCCTCCATCACCGACTGGCGGGCGATGGGCGTGGAGAGCTGGACCACCGGCTCGTAGGGCAGGCCGGCCATGGCGTAGTAACCGGCCCCGCTGGCCTTGCGCAGCAGCACCGTGAACATGGGGGTCTGGTTGGTGCTGTTGGTGTAGATGAGGTTGCTGCCGAAGCCGAGGAGACCGTGCTCCTCCGCCTCCCGGCCGATGTCGAAGCCGCTGATGTCCTGGAGCCAGATGACGGGGATGCCGTCGCTGTCGCAGGCACGGCTGAAGGCGCTGATCTTGGCGATGCCCTCCCGGTAGAGGATGCCGCCGGGCTTGACCTTGCCCCGGTGCTCCGGGTCGGGCACCGGCCCCTGGACGTTGGCGATGAAGCCGGCATAGAGGCCGTTCACCCGGCCGATGCCGACCACCATCTCCCGGCCCCGGTGGGGGAGCAGCTCCCAGAACAGGGAGCGGTCCACCAGCCGGGCCAGGACCTCGCGGATGTCGTACCAGGTGCGGTGGTCCGGCGGGAACAGGGTGTCCAGCTCCTCCGGCGGGTACAGGGGGGGGGCAGGGGCGACGCCGCCGCGGCGGAAGTCGGCGCCGCTGGTGGGCATCCGGGCCACCTCCCGGCGGATGGCCGCCAGGCAGGCGGCGTCGTCGGGCACCCGCTCGTCGGCGCAGGCCGAGCCGTGGACGTGCACCTCCGGGCCGCCGATGTCCAGGCTGGTCATCTTCTGGCTCTTGGCGCCCTTGATGAGGGCGGCGCCGGCGATGACCATGTAGGCCTGCTCGGTCATGTACACCCGGTCGCTGATGATCGGCATGTAGCCGCCCCCGGCGATGCAGTCGCCGAAGACGCCGGCCACCTGGGGGACGCCGGCCGCCGAGAGCAGGGCGTTCTTCTGGAAGATGTGCCCGGCGCCGGTCCGGCCCGGGAAGGAGCGGGACTGCTCGGGCAGGAAGAGGCCGCTGCAGTCCACCAGGTAGAGGACCGGCAGGCGCAAGCGCAGGCCCACCTCCTGGGCCCGCTCGATCTTCTCCGGGGTCTGGGGCCACCAGGAGCCCGAGGCGACGGTGTTGTCGTTGGCGATGACCACCACCCAGCGCCCCTCGACCCGGGTCAGGACGGTGACCACGCCGGCACCGGGGGACTTCAGGGTGCGGCCGGCCTGGCCGAACTCCTGGCCCCAGTTGACGAAGGTGCCCAGGGGGTGCACCGGGGCGCCAGGATCCGTGAGCTGTTCCACCCGCTCCCAGGCGGTGAGCTTGCCCTTGGCGTGGACCCGCCGGGCGTACTTCTCGCCCCAGCCGGCCCGGACCTGGGCCCGGCGCTCCTGGAGGATGCGGGCCTTCTCCGCCAGGAAGGCCCCGTTGCGCCGGATCTCCTCCTCCTCGAGGATGCGCTCCCGGGGCGAGCCGATGGGATGCAGGGGGACGAAGGCCATGAGGGAAGCCCAGAGTAGCCCCGCCGCCCGCGGCCCGGAGAGCCGGCCCCTCGCCGCTACTCGACGATCCGCGTTGAGCGGGCACGCATGACCAGCACCTCCCCTTGGGGGGGGATCGTGTCGTACATCTCCAGCTCGGTGTGGTTCTCGTCCACGAAGCGCAGGACCTGGCGATAGGGTCGTTCCCCTGCCACGTCCTTCATCGTGCCCCGGAGGACGATCTCCTTGCCGTCCTCGCTGACCCTGCCCCGGGCCTGGACGGCCCAGGTGCCCTGGGTGTCCATCCAGAGGGAGAAGTACTCCTTGGCCATCTTGTCGTAGCCGAGGATCTGGAGCCCCTCGAAGGGCATGCCCAGGAAGGCACCGCGTACCCGGCTCATGGTGAAGCGGCCGCCCAGCTCGCTGGTCACCGTGGTCTGGAGCTGCATCTCCATCCAGGGAGCATCGGGTGCCATGCGGAAGCGGAACTGGTCCTGCCAGCGGCCGACCATCCGGGCGAGGTGCCGGTGCTCCGGTCCCGGCGTGGCCAGCTCCATCATCCGGGCCATGAGCTCCGGATCCATGGCCGTCATCGGATCGGCCTTGCCAGGCTCCTGCCGGCCGGGATCCTGGACGCCGGCGGCCAGGCGGCTGCCAAGGAGGAGGGCCGTGGCCAGGGCACCCCCGGCCAGGACCCAGGTGAGTCTCGTTCGCATCAAGTCAGTCTAGCAGGTCAAGTGGAAGGCGCCGGCGGCCGCCGGATCCCCGGCGTGCTCGTTCCAGGGCACCACTGCCCGGCCGGTGGGCAGGGCCAGGAGCTCCACGCCCCGGCCGGCCAGGAGCTCCCGGGTCTCGGGCAGGACGCGCATCCGGCCCAGGGCACCGGTGCCGACCACCAGCAGCCGGGGGTCCGCGGCCAGGAGGCCGACCAGGTCCTCGGGATGGAGCTCGTGGCCCCGCCGCCGCCGCCAGTCACCGTGGACCGCGCCGCCGGCGATCCACAGGTCCCGGTGGTGCGGGCACCCGGCCACGACCATGCGGCCGAAGCGGTAGGCCTCGATGCACAGCTCGGGCCCGGCGGCGGCCATGGCCTCAGGCCGGGGCCGCCGCCGCCAGCATCCGGGGCAGCCACAGGGTGTCGTAGCGGCCGGCCCGGAAGTCCGGGTGGGCGAGGATCCGCCGGTGCAGGGGCAGGGTGGTGGCGACGCCGGCGATGGCGTCGGGGCGCAGGGCGGCCAGGAGGCGGTCGATGGCCTCCTCCCGGCTGGCGCCGTGGGCGATGACCTTGGCCACCAGGGAGTCGTAGTGGGGGGGGATGCGGCAGCCCTCCCGGAGGTGGGTGTCCACCCGCACCCCCTCCCCGGCGATGGCGAAGCGCTCCACCGTCCCCGGGCAGGGGCGGAAGTCCGCCTCGGGGTCCTCGGCGTTGATCCGGGCCTCGATGGCGTGGCCCTGCCACCGCACCTCCTCCTGGCGCCAGGGCAGGGGCTGGCCCGCCGCCACCCGGAGCATGGCCTGGGCCAGGTCCAGGCCGGTGACCGCCTCGGTGACCGGGTGCTCCACCTGCAGCCGGGTGTTCATCTCCAGGAACCAGAGGCGGCCCTCCCGGTCGAGGAGGAACTCCATGGTGCCGGCCCCCAGGTAGTTCCAGCCCGCAGCCGCCCGGGCGCACAGCGCCCCGTGACTCCGGCGGCGCTCCTCGTCCAGGGCCGGGGAGGGGGCCTCCTCCAGGAGCTTCTGGTGCCGCCGCTGGATGCTGCACTCCCGCTCGCCCAGGTGGATCGCTCCCCCTCGGCCGTCGCCCAGGATCTGGAACTCGATGTGCCGCCCCCCCTCCAGGTACTTCTCCAGGTAGAGGGCGGCGCTGCCGAAGGCGGCCCGGGCCTCCCGGGAGGCCTCGACGAAAGCCGCCCGGACCTCGGCGGCGTCGGCGCAGCGGCGGATGCCCCGGCCGCCCCCCCCCGCGTCGGCCTTGAGGGCCACGGGGTAGCCCACCTCCTCGGCGACGGCCACCGCCTCCTCGGCGTCCCGGAGGAGCCCGGGGCTGCCCGGGACCACTGGCAGGCCGGCGGCGGTGGCGGCCCGGCGGGCGGCCACCTTGCGGCCCATGCGCTCCATGACGCCGGCGTCGGGACCGACGAAGACCAGGCCGTGCTGGCGGCAGAGGGCGGCGAAGCGGGGGTTCTCGGCCAGGAAGCCCCAGCCGGGGGCGAGGGCGGCGCAGCCGGTCTGCTTCGCCGCCTGGATCAGCGCCTGCATCTGCAGGTAGGAGGCGGCGGCCGGCGCCGGGCCCAGGCAGACGACCTCGGCGGCCTCCTCCAGGTAGGGGTAGCCGGCTTCCAGGTCCGCGGTCGAGGCTCCGACCACCGGCTCCACGCTCAGCTCCCGGCAGGCGCGGACGAAGCGGGCAGCCACCTCGCCCCGGTTGGCGATGAAGACGCGATGGAACATGGGGCCGGACAGTGTAGCCCGGCCCCATGTGCTTCCGGCGGCAGCGGCCCGGTCTAGGAGCTGCCGCCCCGGAACTCGTCCAGGTTGTCCTGGTAGGCCTGCTTCTGCCGGGGATCCTCGGCCAGGTCCACGGCCTTCTGCTCCCACCGCACGGCCTCGTCCTTCTCGCCCCGGACGAAGTGCACCCGGGCCAGGGTGTCCAGGATGTCCGGGTTCTCGTTCTTGGTCAGCTCGGTGGCCCGGCGGGCGGCCTTCAGGGCCATGTCCAGATGCCGGTCCTGGATGCCCTCGTCGGTGGCCAGGAGCCAGGCGAACTGGTTCAGGACCATCGCGTTGTCCCAGTTGGTCTTCAGGAGCCGGGGCGCCAGCTTCCAGGCCTCCTCGGGCTGCCCCATCATGCCGATGCGGATCTGGAACATGGACAGCAGGAGCTGGCCGTTGCGCTTCGGGGCGGTCTCGACGATCTGGTCCATGACGGCCAGGACCTCCTCGAGGATCTGCTGGCGCTCCTCCTCGGTGGCCTTCTGGAAGCTCTCGCCCAGCTCGTTCAGGCGCTCCCGGAGCACCAGCTCCTTCTTGTAGGCCTCGACGCTCCAAGTGCCGGCCAGGACCTCCTCGAGGACCGGGTCCAGCTCCATGGGGTGGCCGATCCACTGGATGTGCCCCTTCTGGACGACGAATGCGGTGGGGATGCCGGTCTGCCCGGCCGCCTCCATCCAGGCCTTGTGGGTGGAGCGATCGGGGTCGGCGCACAGGGTGTACTGGCTCTTGCCCTGCCACTCGGGCTGGTCCAGGAAGGTCTTGACCGTGTCCAGGTCCTCGTCGCTGACGCCGATGAAGGTGATCTTCCCGGCGTAGCGTTCCTGGAGCTCCGACAGGTGGGGGATGCTCGCCCGGCAGGGCGGGCACCACGTGGCCCAGAACTCCATGACGTAGGTGCCGTCCGGCGCGAAGGCATCCAGCTTCTGGCCCTTCACCCAGTAGGCGATGTCGAAGGCCGGCGCAGGGTCGCCGACGCTGAGGATGGGAGCCTCCTGGGCCGGGGCGATCCCGGCCGCCAGCAAGGCAGCTCCGAGGAGAGGCAGGCTTCGCATGATTCCGGGAGTATAGGTCCCGGAC
>CAYMFV010000122.1:0-7955 GCA_964389745.1 uncultured Planctomycetales bacterium
AGCTGGCCCTGGACCTGGACGTAGGCGTAGGCATAGCCCCGCTCCATGGCCCGGGCGATGACCTCGGGATCCAGGCCGGCCGCAGGCCGCAGCTCGCCGGCCGCGAAGGCGAGGCCGTCCCGGGCCGCCTCGAAGCCGTGCCAGGAGGCGCTCTCCACTCCGGGAGGAGCCGGCGGCACCACCGGTCGGGGGGCCGGAGGGATGGGCGTGGTGTGCATGGCCACGGCCACGCCCTCCTGGATGGGAGGAACGCCCTGGCCAGCAAGGGGGGCCGCCGCCAGGGCGAGGACGACGAGCAGGGCCGCCGCCAGGCGGCCGGCGCGGAGGCTTCCGGGGATCATGGTCGTGAGCTGACGCCTGGTTCGGGGGTGGGCGGGGGCGGGGCCCGGAGGACAGGAGGCAGGCGGCAGCCCGGAACCGGGGATTCGATGCCTATACTCGCCAGGGACGTCTCCTCCGGCCGACATGCTCCTCCCCCGCTCCCTCCTGTTCCTCGCCCCGTGGACGGCACTGGCCGTCCCGGGACTCTGCCAGCAGCTTCGCTTCGACATCGCTGGGGGTTCTCCAGGAGGGGAATTCGGGTCTGCCGTGGCCTTCCTCGGCGACCTGGACGGAGATTCCGTCCCGGACTTCGCCGCGGGCGCCCCGGACGACTCCCTGATCGGTTCGCGCAGGGGGGCGGTTTACGTCTTCTCCGGCGGAACCGGCCAGCTCCTCTACCGCTTCGACGGAGACGCCGACCAGGATCGCCTGGGCGTCGCCGTGGCCGGCGCCGGGGACGTGGACGGGGACGGCGTCCCCGATGTCCTGGCCGGCTCCTTCCGGGACAACAACATAGCCTTGTATTCCGGCTATGTCCGGGTCTGGTCCGGAGCCACCGGGGTGGTCCTCCACACCTTCCGGACCGCGTCTGGCTGGGATGCCTTCGGCCAGGCCGTGGCCGGCCCGGGCGACCTGGACGGCGACGGCCAGGCCGACATCCTGGCCGGCGCCCCCGAGGACGACTGGCGGGCTCCCGGCGCGGGCGCGGTCCTGGCCTTCTCGGGGCGGACCGGGGCGATCCTCCACACCCTCCGTGGAGACCAGCCCTGGGCCTTGTATGGCTTCGCCCTGACCGGCACGGGCGACCTGGACGGCGACGGCACCCCGGACTTCGCCGTCGGGGCGCCCCGAGAGGACACGGCCTGGGCCGACGCCGGCGTGGTCCGGGTCCACAGCGGCCGCAGCGGGGTCCTCCTCTACCGCCACGAGGGCGCCCAGGAGCAAGAGGCCCTGGGCATCAGCCTGGCCGGGGGCCGGGACCTGGACTTCGACGGCGTCCCGGACCTGGTGGCCGGGGCGGTCTACGACTTCAACCCGCCGGTCCGGCGTGGCCTGGTCCGGGCCTGGTCCGGGGCCGACGGCTCCCTCCTGCACCTCCTGGAGTTCGCCATGATCCAGGACGGCTTCGGCCGCGCCGTGGCCCTGGGCGACCTGGACGGGGACGAGGCCGCCGACCTGGTGGTGGGCATCCCCCATGCCGGCATCCTGCCCAGCCCCGGGATCGACGCCGGGGCGGTGGAGGTCCACTCCGGCGCCCGGGGCGCCCTCCTCCTTCGCCTGGACGGCGAGGCCGGCCTGGACAACACCGGGACCGGCGTGGACGCCGGCGCCGACCTGGACGGCGACGGCCTCGAGGACCTCCTGGTGGGCGAGCCGGGGCGGGGCAACGGCGGCTCGATCCGGGTCTGGCTGGCCCCATCCCGTCCCCGCCTGATCCCCGGCGAGCCCGTGGCCGGCGGCAACCACGACCTGGAGGTGGCCGGAGCCATCCCCGGGGCCCAGGTCCTGTTTTTCGGCAGTCTGGCGGGCTTTGGCAGCGCCCGGCTCCCGGGAACGCCCCTCTTCGGGGACCTGGCGCCACCGGTCCAGGCCCTGGGCGGCAGCACCGCCGCCGCCGACGGCCGGGCCCTCCTGGGCGTCACCATCCCGGCCGGGCTGGCCGGACGCCGGGCGTGGCTCCAGGCAGCCGAGTCCTCGGCGGCGGCCGGCTGGCGGGTGACCGCGGCCACGGTCGCCGATATCCGTTAGACCCCCCTGGGAGCGAGGAACCCGCCTCGGCTTCCCCTCGTCCACCTCTCGGCCGGCACCTTCCCTGGAGTCGGCGTCCCGCACCACCCATCGCAAGCCTGGAGGTCATGCGCTTCTCCATCCGACCCCTCTCCGTCGCCGCCGCGGCGGCCCTGGCGGCCCTCTCCGCCCCTGGGCCTGCCCAGGAGCCGGCGACCGATGCCTCGCCCCTCTCCACCTGCCGGGTCGTGGAGACCCGGGTGAACACCTACACCTACAACCGGCAACAAGACCAGACCCTGGCGGTGGACGCTAGGGGACGGGTGCTGGTGGCCTGGGGCAGCCGCCGCCAGGAGCACGGCACCTTCGGCGTCTTCGCCCAGTTGCTGGAC
The DNA here is from genome assembly GCA_964389745.1 of uncultured Planctomycetales bacterium. Taxonomy (GTDB): domain Bacteria; phylum Planctomycetota; class UBA1135; order UBA1135; family UBA1135; genus CAYMFV01. The sequence goes on from CAYMFV010000122.1 coordinate 2,442, forward strand.
CCCCTTGGCCGGCCCCTGGGAACCGAGATCCACGTCAACGCCTGGATCCCCGGCAACCAGTTCGACCCGGCGGTGGCCTTCGCGCCCGACGGCTCGGCCTGGGTGGCGTGGTGCTCCGTACCCGGACAGGACGGCAGTCTCGGCGGCATCTTCCTGCGCCGCCTGGCCGAGCGGCCCGGTCCCGAGGCGGGCGCCCTGCCGGCCTTCGGACCGGTGGGTGACGAGATCCCGGTCAACGTGACCACCCTGGGCGACCAGCGGAACCCGACCCTGGCGGTGAACCCCGACGGCACCCTGCTGGTGGCGTGGGAGAGCGCCCAGGAAGGCCGCCACCAGGTCTTCGGCCGTCTCTTCGGCCCCGACGGCCAGCCCCGTGGCGGGGAGTTCCCCCTGGCCGAAGCACCCCGGAAGGCCGAGGCCCTCCAGCTCGGCAGCGGCACCAGCCTCGAGGAGGCCTTCACGGCTGCTGCCGGTGCCCGGGACGCCATGCCCACCCTGGCGGTCCTGGACGGCGGCCGCTTCCTGGCCGCCTGGGCCCGGAGCGATGCCCAGGGCCGTCCCGCGGGCCTCTACGGCCGGATCTTCGGCCCGGATGGCCGGCCCGAAGGCGGCCTCCTGCGCCTGGACCCCGCCGACGGCCGCCAGGCCGTCGAGCCCTCCGTGGACGCCGCCGACGACGGCCGTTTCGTGGTGGCCTGGATGAGCAGCGAGGACGGCGGCGAGTGGCAGCCCGCCGCCCGGCGCTTCGACCGGGACGGCCGGCCTCTCGGGCCCGCCCTGGAGCTTCCGGGCCCGGCGGAGGGCTACCGGAACGGCGCCACGGTGGCCGTGGCCCCGGACGGCCGCTTCCTGGTGGCCTGGAACCAGCACCACGCCAAGCGTGCCCAGGAGGTGGCCCGCCGGCCCGTGCGCGAGGTGGACGTCCTCGGCCAGGTCTTCGACGCCGAAGGCCGGCCCCTGGGCGAGCCCCGGCGCCTGAACCGCCACCAGGACGGGGAGCAGACCCTGCAGGTCGGCCTGAACAGCCGGCACGCCGCCTGGACCGCCCTGGATCAGGTGGCCCTGGCCTGGCACGGGCGCATCGGCGAGGACGGCCGGGAGGTCGCCCTGACCCTGTACGCCCCCGAGAGTCTCGAGGTGCCCGCGCCGCCGCCGGTGGCGCCCAGGGTCGCCCTGGACGAGGAGACCGCCCGGGAGCTGATGCTCCGGCAGAAGGCCCAGGTGGCACCGCCGGACTGGGATCCGAACTGGGTGGACGACTCCTACCTGCCCAATCCCCCCCCCGCCGGCCCGGACTTCGGCTTCACCGCCTTCTCGGCCACCGGCTGGGTGCCCCCTGACCCGGACCTGGCCGTCGGCCCGAACCACATCGTGGCCGTGGTCAACGTCGACATGAAGTTCTTCGACAAGCAGGGCAACCAGCTCTTCAGCACGCCGCTGGAGTCCTTCTGGGGGACGAACGGCTTCGTCTTCGACCCGGTGGCCCTGTACGACGAGTTCGCCGATCGCTACGTGATCGCCGCGGCGGAGCACGAAGGCAGCGTGGACTACTTCGACTTCGCCGTCTCCGACGACGGCGACCCGAACGGCACCTGGTACAAGTACCGCTTCAACGTCGACTCGATCTGCGGCTTCCTCGACTTCGACAACCTCGGGGTGGATGACGAGGCCTACTACGTGGCGGCTGACTGCTTCGGCGGCGGCGGCAACTTCGTCCACGTCATCAAGAAGTCGGACGTGCTCTCCGGGGCGAGCACGACCATCACCAGCATCAACACCTCGGGCTTCGTCATCAGCAACGGCACGACCCGGGTCTACGATGCGAACGCGCCCGCCTACTACACGGTGAGCTCCTTCGCCTCCGGGCCTCCGAACCTGAGGATCTTCGCGATCACCGACCCGGTAACCAACCCGCAGCTGCAGAGCGTCAACGTCTTCGTCGGCTCCTACTCCAGCCCGCCGGACGCCCAGCAGCTCGGCACCTCGAACCGGGCCGACACCATCGACTACCGCATCAAGAACGGCGTCGTGCGCAACGGCATCCTCTACGCGGTCCACAACGTGGACGGCGGCGACGGTGCCGCCAAGGTGCGCTGGTACAAGATCGACCTGCGGGGCTGGCCGACCAGCGGCCAGAACCCGGTGCGGCTGGACTCGGGCTACGTGGATCCCGGGTTCAACATCGACACCTGGTTCGGCGATGTCAACGTGGATGCCAGCGGCAACATGGCCATCGCCTACAACCGCTCCTCGCCCAACGAGTACATCGGCGTGTACCGGACCTTCCGGCTCGCCAACGACACGGCGGGCACCCTGCGCACGGGGGTGGAGATGCAGACCAGCACCTCGCCGGAGACCGGCAGCCGCTGGGGCGACTACAGCGGGCTCGAGGAGGATCCGGCCTCGCCGGGCACCTTCTGGAACCACCACGAGTACCGGACCTCGTCCTGGCGGACCTGGATCGGGCACTTCTCGGTGGACCCGCAGCTCACCCTCTCCCAGAGTCCGCTCTTCCGGGGGCAGACGGCCACCTTCACCTGCGACAACGCCAACGCCGGTGAGACCGTCTGGTTCCTGTACAGCACCGCCGGCCAGGGCTCGGGTCCCTGCGTGCCCCAGCTCGGCGGCCTGTGCCTGGACATCCTGAACCCGGTGAGCACCACGGGGACGGCGGTGGCCGGCTCGGGCGGCACTGCCACCCTCTTCGTCACGGTGCCGGCGGGCGCACCGGTGGGCCTCACGGTCTACAGCCAGGCCGTGGTCCGGCGCGGCGTCGGGGGCGCCGACTCGAAGAAGTCGAACGTGACCTCCGAGGTCATCCAGTAGCTCCGTAGCACTTCGGATTGCCCGCAACCGGGGGCGCCGGCGGCAACGTCGGCGCCCCTTCCCCCTTCCCGGCCTCCGGTCAGTCCCGGCCACGCCCTTTGAGGCCGAGCTCGGCGGCGTGGGGCCGCAGGGCCTCGATGACGAAGGCCACGTGCTCTCGGAGCTCCACGTCGAGGAGCTCGGCCCCGGCCCGGATCTCCACCCGGTCCACCTTGGCCGCGAAGGCCTTGTCCTTGAGCTTCTTCAGGACGCTCTTCGGCTGCAGGCTGTGGATGCCGTCGGGCCGCACCAGGCAGCAGGCGCCGACGAAGCCTGCCAGCTCGTCGCAGGCCAGCAGCGCCCGGTCGAGGGCCGACTCGTGGGGCACCCCCCACTTCGTGTAGTGGGCGCTGACGGCGTGGGCGATGGCCTCTTCGCCCCGCTCCCGGAGCCACCGGACGATGCGCCGGGGATGCTCCTCGGGCCACTGCTCGTAGTCGGCATCGTGGAGGAGGCCGGCGATGCCCCAGGCCTCCTCGTCGGCGGCGCCGGCCCCGTAGCGGTGGGCCGCCGCGCGCATGACCAGCTCCACCGCCCGGGCGTGGCGGCGCAGGGCCTCGCCGGGGGTCCAGGCGCAGAGCAGCTCCCAGGCTTCGTCGCGGGTCAGGGGCATGGCGGTCATGGTAGTCTCATGGGCGCTCCCTCCGGCCAGGTCCCCATTTGGCTGGCCGGGGCCAGATGCCGGTTTCCCGGCGACTCCGGATCGGCACCACGTGAAACGGGAATCGCGATGCCTTCCTTGCGCTGGTTGTTCCTCGGCGACCTCGGCAACTGGCTGGACAGCACGGACAACGCGAGACGCGTCGAAGCCGTGCGCCGGCGCATGCAGCGGCAGAGGTCCACCGACCGCCGTCAGGACGAGCAGATCGGGCGGCTGGAGGAGGAGACTACGGAGATCAAGACCGCCCTGACCGCAGTGGTGGAACTGCTGGTGTCCAAGGGACTCCTCACGCGGGAGGAGGTCTTGAGCCTGGTCACCCCGGATCCGGACGAGCGCGCGGAGCCTGATTGACTCGTTGCACGCGCGGCCCCACCGGAGCCGGGCCGCAGACAGCCCTACACTCCCCCCCGTGTCCGCCCTCGTCTCCATCGCCCGCGAGCTCGGCCGGGAGGCCGGCGGTCTGCGCTTCGGACCGCCGGTGGCCGTCGTCTACAACCCCCTGGACTACGCCTGGGAGGCCCACCGGGAGTACCTCCGGCGCTACGCCCGGCCAGGCGTCGCAGCGCTGCTGGTGGGCATCAACCCGGGTCCCTGGGGCATGGTCCAGACCGGCGTGCCCTTCGGCGAGGTGGCGGCGGTCCGGGACTGGCTGGGCATCCGCCGGCGCATCGGCCGCCCCGACCCGGAGCACCCGAAGCGGCTGGTCCTGGGCCTGGACTGCCCCCGGAGCGAGGTGAGCGGCCGGCGCCTCTGGGGCTGGGCCCGGGAGCGCTTCGGCACCCCCGAGGACTTCTTCGCCCGCTTCTTCGTCTGGAACTGGTGTCCCCTGGCCTTCCTCGAGGCGTCGGGGCGGAACCGCACGCCCGACAAGCTCCCCGCCGGCGAGCGGAGCGCGCTGGAGGCGCTCTGTGACGAGGTCCTGCGCCAGGTCGTGGCCGCCCTGGAGCCCGGCCAGGTCCTTGGCCTTGGCGCCTTCGCCACGAAGCGCGCCCGGGCGGCCCTGGACGGCCAGGCCGTCCCCATCGGCACCCTCCTGCACCCGAGCCCGGCCAGCCCAGCGGCGAACCGGGGCTGGGCGGCCCAGGCCGAGGCCCGGCTCCGGGCCCTTGGCCTGCTCTGATCCTCCCCCCCTCCCCGGGCCATGCGTGTCGTCACCTGCAACGTCAACGGTCTGCGTGCCGCCGCCCGCAAGGGCTTCTTCCCCTGGGCGCGACGCCAGCGGGCGGACCTCGTCTGCCTCCAGGAGATCCGCATCCGGGAGGAGGAGATCCCCCCGACCTGGCGGCGCATCGGCCGTCTCCAGGGTCACTTCCACTGCGCCGAGCGCAAGGGCTACAGCGGCGTCGCCATCTACGCCGCCCACCCCCCCCTCGGGGTCGAGACCGGCCTCGGCTGGCCCGAGGCCGACGCCGAGGGCCGCCTGCTCACCCTGCACTTCGCCGAGCTGGCCGTCACCAGCCTGTACCTCCCCTCGGGCAGCAGCCGCGAGGAGCGCCAGGCCTTCAAGTACCGCTACATGGAACGCCTGCTGCCCTGGCTCGCCGCCCGGCGCCGCGGCCGGCACCTGGTCTGTGGCGACGTGAACATCGCCCACCGCGAGGAGGACCTGGAGAACTGGCGGGGCAACCAGGGCAACTCCGGCTTCCTCCCGGAGGAACGGGCCTGGATGGACCGGGCCCTGGACGGTACCGGCTGGGTGGACGTCTTCCGCCGCCTGGCCCCCGAGGCCCGGGGCGAGGGCTACACCTGGTGGTCCAACCGGGGCCGGGCCTGGGAGAAGAACGTCGGCTGGCGCATCGACTACCACCTGGCCACCCCCCCCCTGGCGGCCCGGGCCCGGCGCTGGCGGATCTACAAGGCCCGGCGCTTCTCGGACCACGCCCCCCTGGTCGTGGACTACGAGCTGGACCTCGCCCGGGGGCCCGAGACCGCCGGCGAGCCGTCCACGTAGAGCCGCCAGGGGCGGGCGGCGTCCTCCCGGGCATAGG
>CAYMFV010000123.1:0-7887 GCA_964389745.1 uncultured Planctomycetales bacterium
GCTCCAGGTCCTTGCGCACGCGCTCCACCGTGGAGGGCGGTAGCCGCTGGGCCGTCGTCCCGCCGCCCGGGCGGTCCGTGGCGCTCCGCCAGGGCGCGGTCCGCCCAGTCCCGGGCGTGGGCCCAGTCGCCGGCGGCGATCGCCCAGCCCGCGAACTCCTCCAGGTAGGGCTGGCTCCACTCGGTCTGGTCCCGAGCCAGGCCGGCGGCGATCCGGTTCGCCGCGGCGGCGTCCCCGGCCACGGCCAGCTCCCGGGCCATGGCCAGGCGCTCCGCCGGATCCACCACCACCTGGCGGGCACAGGCCGCCAGGGGCAGGAGGAGGATGAGGTGGTGCAGCTTCATGACGTCGTACCAAAGGTGCTAGAGCAAGGATCGTGCCAGTACCTGGAGAGCCGGTGGGGCCCCGGTCGGGAGCGCCGGATCACGGTCCGGGAGGCCGTACTGCCGGCGGGGCCCTGGGGTGCGCCGATGGTAGACGATCAAGGCAGGCTCCTGGCCACACGAAACCCCAGATCGTCCTCTGTCGCCGTGGCCACGGTCAGGTCCCGGCCGGTCGGGTCGATCGACCCGCAGCGCCAGGAGCCACCGCGCACGGGGTGGCGGCAGAACCCCATCGCGTCGTTCCAGGACACCCTCTTCACGGGGAGGCCGTCGCCCTTCCAGCGACTCGGGTTGCTGCCCATCAGGCGCTCCCACTGGGCCTGGGTCAGCTCGGTTCGCCCGAGGTAGAGGGGCCTGGGGATCACCGCCTCGTGGGCGGCGCCCCTCTCGTGCAACCATCCCCGGCCGGGTTGCGACGAACCCATCTGGAAGGTCCCGGGCGCCACCAGGAGGAAGACGACTTGCGTTCGCGGGTCCCGCACCGCGTGCGCCCAGCCCTCGCAGGAAGGCTCCGCCTCGAGGACCAGCCAGCCCTCCGGCGCCAGGGCGGGTTCTCTTCGCTCCGGGCGCAGGCGGCAGGCGCAGGCCAGGAGAACGAGGAGAATCGGCACCGCGCTGGCCCCTCGCTGCCAGAGAAGGCGGGTTCGAGGGTGGAGTGTCATCGCGAGAGAAGCTGGTCAGGGAGTCCTCGCGACACGAAGGCCATAGAAGCCGCCGCGGTCCGAGGGCAAGATGGAGAAGTAGCTCGACGGCTCGTCATGGACGCGGCTCGCCGAGCGGCAGAGCGACGTCTCCCAGCCCCAGGAACCGCCGCGCAGTACCCGGTACCTACCAGAAGACGGGCCGGGAGGATCCAGCCGCGGGCTGCGGCCAAAGTAGTCCTTGGCGTACCGGTCTGCACACCATTCCCAGACGTTCCCGTGCATGTCGTAGAAACCCCACGCATTCGCCTTCTTCCGACCTCCAGGGTGCGTTCGTCCGCCACTGTTGCCGTCGTGCCACGCGTACTCCCCCAGACGGTTTTCCTCATCCCCGAAGCAGAACCGCGTCGTGCTCCCTGCACGGCACGCGAACTCCCACTCCGCCTCCGTGGGCAGACGGTACCCAGCCTCCCGGCAGAACTCCATCGCGTCGTTCCAGGACACCCTCTCCACCGGGAGGTCGTCGCCCTTCCAGCGGCTCGGGTTGCCCTTCATCACCCGCTGCCACTGCGCCTGCGTTACCTCCGTCAGCCCAAGGTAGAACGGCCTCGTGATCTCCACCTCGTGCACCGGGCCCTCGCTGTCGTCCCGATCCTCCTCGCCGGCCGGCGAACCCATCAGGAAGGTCCCGGGCTCCACCAGGAGGAAGACGATGCCCGTCCGCGGGTCCCGCACCTCGTGCGCCCAGCCCTCGAAGGAGGGCTCCGCCTGGATCACCTCCCAGCCCTCCGGCGCCCGGGCGGGAGCCGGTCGCTCCTGGCGGAGATGGCAGGCGCAGGTCAGGAGGACTAGGAGCGCCGACACCACGGTTGCCGCGTGCGGCAGGGAAAGCAGGCTTCGCGAGTAGAGGGTCAAAGGGCCAGAGTGTAGAGGGTGATCAGGGAGTCCTCGCGACACGAAAACCGCTGAAGTCGGGGCGAGCCGTCGGATCGTCGCTGCCGCGGCCCGCCGAGCGGCAGTACCACGGGTTGTCGTCCCAGGAGCCGCCGCGCTGCACACACCAGTTTCCAGGGGACGGTCCCTGGGGATCCCTGCCCGGGCTCTGTGCATAGTAGCCCGGCTCGTACCAGTCCGCACACCACTCCCAGACGTTCCCGTGCATGTCGTGGAAGCCCCAGACGTTCGGCTTCTTCTGGCCCACCGGGTGCGTACGAAGGCTACTGTTGTCCTCGTACCAGGCGTACTCGCCCAGCCTGTGTTCATCGTCCCCAAAGCTGAAGCGCGTCGTGCTCCCCGCACGGCAGGCGTACTCCCACTCCGCCTCCGTTGGTAGCCGGTAACCAGCCTTCCGGCAGAACTCCATGGCTTCGTCCCAGGAGACGGTCTCTACCGGCAGATCATCGCCCTCCTCGTGGCTGGGATTGCCACCCATCACCAACTGCCACTGGGCCTGGGTCACCTGGGTCTCCCCCAGGTAGAACGGCCGCGTGATCTGCACCTCGTGCACCGGGCCCTCGTCGTCATCACAGCCCGCCTCCCCATCCGGCGACCCCATCCGGAACGTCCCCGGCTCGACCAGGAGGAAGACGATCCCCGTCCGCGGGTCCCGCACCTTGTGGGCCCAGCCCTGGTATGCGGGCTCCGCCTCCACCACCTCCCAGCCCTCCGGCGCCTTCCCACCCTCCGGCGCCTGCAGCGCCGCACCACAACGCCCACAGAACGGGACACCTGCCAGCTCGGCGCTGCCACAGTGAGGACAGGCCATCCGCAGGCCGGCGCCGCAGGAGCGGCAGAACCGGGCATCCCCGGGGTTGGCGGCACCGCAAGAGGGGCAGGTGCCCGGAACTGCCACCCGAGAGGGGGGCGGGACGGCGACCCGGGGAACCCGCGGTGCCACGTTGGCCAGCTCCTTCCCCTCGGCCAGGGCAAGCAAGGCCCCGGCCGAGGCCGGCCGCTCCGCCGGTTCCTTGGCCAACGCCGCGGCCGCCGCCGCGTCCAGGCTGTCCCGGCCGGAGCGCAACGGAGGCGCTGGCACGTCCGTGATCTGCCGGCCGATGTCCCCCTGCCAGAAGGGCGGCACACCGCGCACCAGTTCGAAGAGGGTCGCACCGAGGCCGTACACGTCCGAGCGGGGCGAGGGCGGTGCTCCCAACAGGACCTCGGGCGCCATGTAGGGCAGGGTGCCGGACGCGTGCGAGCGGCCGGTGAGCTGCGTGTAGGAACTGCTCGCGACGAAGGCGATGCCGAAGTCGGCGACCTTGACCCGCTCACCAGCACTTCCAAGAGGTGTCCCCGGCTTCCCGGTCAGCAACAGGTTGCCCGGCTTCAGGTCACGGTGCCAGACGCCCTCGCCGTGCGCGTAGTCCAGGGCCGGCGCGACCTGCTCCAGCACCCACAGCGCCTCGCTGGCGGCCAGGGAGCCGCCCTCCCGGCGCCGGCGGGCCAGGAGGCGGCGCAGGTCCTGCCCCTCCAGCAACTCCATGGCCAGGAACAGCAGGTCCCCATCCCGGTGCAGGTCGTGCAGGCGCACGATGCCCGGGTGGGCCAGGCGGCGGAGCACCTTCGCCTCCTGCTGGATGTCCACCTGCGCCAGCTCGTCGGCACCAAGGACCTCCGGGAGGAACTTGAGCGCTACCTCCTCCTCGAACTCCCGGTCCATGGCCCTCCACACCACCCCCATGCCGCCGTGCCCGACCCGCTCCTCCAGCAGGAAGCGGTCCTCCGGTCCAAGGCTGGCCCCGGGCCGCAGGCGTGCTGCCGCGGCGCCCAGGGTCGGAACGTCCTCCAGGGGATCGGACAAGCTCATAGTCTCCTCGGAACCGGCCCGGGCATTCCATTCCGCCGGAGAACTGGCTCCGGCATGCCTTGCCCTGCAGCCGTGACGGCGAGTATAGCAATAGGAGGTCTCCCTCCTACCCTCCCTCACCACATGCGCATCCTCGGTCTCCTCTTCCTCTGGATCGGCGGTTCCATGCTTCTCTGGCTGGACATGGAACCCCGCTTCCAGGACCTCCGGCAGGCATGGCAGGACGGCGGGATGCCTGTCGGGCTCGACGCCCGCACCTGGATCCTCCAGTTCGCCCGCCCCATCTTCGTGGTCGGTGTGCTCTGCGCCGCCGGTCTGCCCCGGAAACGGAAACCGCGACAGCGGACAGGGATGCCGCCTGCGTCCCCGCCGCCGCCGTCTCCCCTCCCGTTGCCGGAGCTACCGCCGCCGCCTACACCGGACACCGCTTCGGAAAGGAAAGGCTGACCCGAAAGCGAGCCTGGTCCTCCTCGTAGCCGAGCTCGATGGACCCGCCCTGCCGGGCCATGCGCTCCCGGGCCAGGGCCAGGCCTTCCCCGCCCCCGTCGCGCCGGGAGACGCCGGGGTCCAGGAGACGCTCCAGGGGGGCCTGCGGCCGGCGCGCCGGCCGACTCGTCACGTCCAGACGCAGGCTGTCGGCCTCCTCCCGGAGGAGGATGCACAGCCGGCCTCCTGCCCCCCCCTCCCGGTGCAGGATGGCGTTGCGGAACAGCTCCACGAGGAGGGAAAGCAGGGCCTCCCGGTCGGCGTGGACCCGGTCGCCCCGGGACCGGGACTCCACGGTGGACTCCATGCCCGCCTCCCGGAGCGCCGCCTGCTGGCAGGCCAGGGCCTCCGCCACGACCTCCATCAGGGAGATCCGGGCCTCCCGGAGCCGCTCCGCCTCCTGGCGGACGGCCTCCAGGGCGGCGTCCACCTCCTCGACCAGGGACTCGAGGCCCGCCGGGAGGCGACCCAGGGCCTCCCGGATCCCCACCACGGCGCCGGCCATGGCGCCTTCGAGTCCGGGCACCAGGTCGCCGGTGCGCCGGCCGTCGGGGGTCGGCGCCTCGAAGAAGGAGGTCACCCGGGGCAGCAGCTCCTCCAGCCGGGCGCCGGCGGTCCGGACCTCGGCCAGGACCTCGGGGCGGGGGCTGGCCTCCCGGAGGGCCTTCTGGGCCATGAGGCGCAGGGCGAAGAAGCAGGCCTCGACCACGTCATGCTTGAGGACGGAGAGCCGGCCCTCCAGGTCGAGGCGGTCCCGGGCGCTGGCGGCGGGATCCGCCGCGGCGTGGTGCCGGCCCAGGCACCCGGCCACCAGCCGCCGGTTGGCCCGGGTCCGCAGGCGCAGCTCCTCGGCCTCGCCCCCCCCCCGGCCACGGCCGCGGCGCTCCTCGGCCCGGCGCAGACGCTGCCTGGCCCGTCCCTCGGCCTCCCGGATGCGGGCCTCGAAGGAGCTCATCCCGCACCTCCCGGGGCCGGCGCATCCAGCCCCGGCTCGGCGAGGGTCTCCGCCGCCTCGCCCTGCCGCAGGCCAAGCTCCAGGCGCCCGCAGGCGAAGCGCTCGCCCAGCTCGACCCGGCGCCAGGTCCGGTCCGCTCCGTCCGCCTGGAAGACGTAGAGGGCGCCCTGCCAGCGGGCCAGCCACAGCCAGCCGGCCGGAGCTCCTTCCACCAGGAGGTCCTCCCGGCCGCTGCCGCCTACGGAGAAGGCGCCGGCGACCAGGGCATAGGAGGAGCTCGGGACGTTGTCCAGGCGGCGCACCACCACGGCCCGGATCATGCCCCGGGGCAGGTCCAGGGCCGTCCGGGAGTGGGAGCAGCGCTCCGCCAGGCGGAAGAAGAGGTCCGGGTCACCGGTCCGGCTGCGGACGGTCCGGACGCCCAGGCGGAGGAAGGGCTCGGCCCCCAGGCCGATCTCCAGCTCCCGGCCCGACGCCAGGCGCTCGCTCTCCCCCGGCCCCACGGGCCGCCCTTCCAGGAGGAGGGCGGGACTCGAAGAGGTGAGGACGGCGCCATCCGGGAGGATCTCCAGGGCTCCGGCCAGGCGGGAGATGGCGGCGTTGCGCCGGGCGTGCTCGGGATCCTCCTCCAGGGACCGGCAGGGCAGCCAGCGCCAGGCCCAGTCGCTGCTGCCCAGGACGCGCCCGGAAGAGGAGCGCTTGACGATGCTCCGCCCGAAGCTCGCCTTGCCGCCGAAGCGCAGGTGGCAGCGCCGCCGCGGCCGACCGTCCTCCAGGACCTCGAGGACCAGGGTCTCGGGGTCCGTACAGCCCGGGGGCGCCGGCCGCCACAGGGAGGGCAGGCGCGGGGGGGGGCGGAGGGCAAGCTCGGTCTCCACGTTCCCGGCCCGCTCCTCCACCCGGGGACCGGCGAGGCCCTCCCGGAGGGAGATGTCGCCCGCGATGACGTCGGCCTGGACGTGCTGGTGGATGGTGATGCGGCTCTCCGCCCCGGCGTCCACCTCGAAGGTGACCGAGCGGCGGGGCACCTCCCAGAGCTCCACCCGGCCGTCGGGCCCCTGGGCGAGGACCCGGACCTCGGCCAGGGTGTGGGCGCCGCCGATCCGGGCCCGGAACTGGATGTTGACCGTGAGGTCCTCGCCGGGGGGAAGCTAGCAGTCCCCCACGTAGCTGTCGAAGACGTCGAAGTCCTCGGGCCGGGCCGGCTCCACGCACACGGAGCAGCCCAGGGGACGGGAGCTGGTACTGACGAGGCGCAGGGTGAGGACGCCCGACTGGGCCACCCGGGCGTTGCCGCTGACCCGGAGGAAGAGGCGCAGGGGGGGCGCCGCCGACGCGGAGGCTTCCACGGGGTCGGCCGCCGCCTGCGCGCCGCCGCACCGGGGACAGTGACGGGCCTGGGCCGGGACCTCTACCTGGCAGTGGGGACAGAATCCGGTTCCATCCACGGGTATCGTCCCTCCAGAAGATGTGTCTTGTTGACGCGCAGGCCGGACAGGAAGGTGCGCAGGTTCTCGTAGTCCTTCTCCTCCCGTCCCTCCTTGAGCAGTCCGAGGAGCCGGCTCGCCTCCCGGACGGTCTGCCGCCGGGTGCGCCGGAGGGCCTCGCCCAGGAGCTCGGCGGTGCGCCGGTCGCCCAGCTCCCGGCGCATCTCCTTCAGGGTGCCGGCGTAGCCCCCTTCCTCCAGGAGCCGGTCCAGGAGGCCGGCCTCCCCCCCCCCATGGGTCGGGGCGCCCGGGGCCTCGCCGGCGCCGCCGGCCGCCATGACCCGGGGCAGCTCCAGGTCCTCGGCCAGGATCTCTTCCCGGGCGGCGGCCGCCGCCCGGACGGCGCTCCGGACCAGGACGTTCTCGAGCTCCCGGACGTTTCCGGGCCAGGAATGGGCCAGGAGCCCTTCCATGGCGGCCTCCGAGAGGCGGCAGTCCCGGAGCCCGTGCCGGGGCAGAAGCCGGGCGAGGAGCCGGGCAGCCAGCTCGGGCAGGTCCTCCCGGCGCTCCCGGAGGGGGGGGACGCGGAGGACCCCCACCGACACCCGGTACTTGAAGTCCTCCCGCCAGGCGCCGGCGCGCACCAGCTCGTCCGGGTCCCGGTTGGTGGCGAAGAGGAAGCGCACGTCCACCCGCCGTGGCCGTTCGCCGGGGCCCACCCGGGTGACCTCGCCGAACTGCAGGGCCCGCAGCAGCATGCCCTGGGAGGCCAGGTCCAGGTCGCCGATCTCGTCCAGGAAGAGGGTGCCTCCGTCGGCCTGCTCGATCAGGCCGGCGCGGTCCTCGTCGGCGCCGGTGAAGGCGCCCTTGCGATAGCCGAAGAGCTCGGCCCGGGCCAGGTTCGGGTCGTTGTAGGCGTTGCAGTTGGCCACCACCAACTCCCGCTCCCGGCGCAGGGAGCGGCGGTGGATCTCCCGGGCCACGAGCTCCTTGCCCGAGCCGGTCTCGCCGAGGATGAGGACCGGGATCTCCGTGGGCGCCAGGGCCCGGATCTGGCTGCGCAGGGCCTCGACGGTGGCGGAACGGCCGTCGCAGGAGTCCTGCGGGCGCGCCCGGCAGCCGACCCCCCCGGCCATGGCCCGCTGCCCGTCCCTTATCCACATCTCCGTCCCCACGAGGCAGGCAGAAA
>CAYMFV010000124.1:0-7836 GCA_964389745.1 uncultured Planctomycetales bacterium
GTCCTGGACGCCGCGGTGCACTGCGGCGCCACGGGCCGCTTCGGGGGCGTCGCGGTCCTGCCGGCCTTCCGCAACCCGGTGCGCATCGCCCGGGCCCTCCTCGAGGCCCCGGAGGTGCTCCTGGCCGGGGAGGCGGCAGCCCGCTGGGCCGCGGCCCGGGGCTTCCGGCGGCTCCCGGATCGGGAGCTCCTCACCCCGGCCTCCCTGGAGGCCTGGCGCCGGGCCCTCCGGGAGGGGGGCAGCGGCGGCTGGGCCGGGGGCACCGTGGGGGCGGTCGCCAGGGACGACGCCGGCCGCCTGGCCGCGGCCACGAGCACCGGCGGCACCCAGGGCAAGGTCCCGGGTCGGGTGGGGGACTCGCCGGTGCCCGGCGCCGGCACCTGGGCCGACGCCCGGGTGGCGATCTCGGCCACCGGGCAGGGCGAGGCCTTCCTCCAGGCCGCTTTCGCCGTGCGACTGGCCGACGCCGTGGCCGCTGGCACCGGGCCCCGGGAGGCCCTGGCGGCGGCTCTGGGCCGGCTCCTGGAGGAGACCGGCGCCCAGGGCGGAGCCATCCTCCTGGCCCGGGAGGGGTCGCCGGTGGCCCTGCACAGCACCGGGACGATGAGCCACGCCTGGTGGTCGCCGACGGGGGAGGGGAGCGGCTGCCTGGCGGCCCTGGACGGAGCCGAGAGCGTCTAGAATCGGGTCGCATTGCTCTGGCCCGCGTGCGCGGCCAGCCATCCCTGCTCACGGAGACCCGCCATGTACTCTTTCCGGTCCTTCCGGCTCCTCGTCGGCCTCGTCGGCCTCGCCGTCATTGCTGCCCCCCCCCTGCAGGCCCAGGGACCCCTGGCGGCCATCGCCTCGCCCGAGACCACCGTCTACGGCGAGATCCACGGTCGCCCCCTCGCGGAGGCCTGGCCGGACCTGGCCCTGGCGCACATCCTGGCCGAGCCGGAGGTCCGGGAATTTCTGCAGCCGGTGGCATCCATGGTCGGCATGGGCATCGGCATGGGCAGGATGCAGCTCGCCGCGGCCACCGGCCTGGACCCCGAGACCCTGGACGTCCTCCTCCAGGCCCGCTGGGCTGCGGCCTGGGACGGGAGCCTGGATCCGGCGCGCCCCGGCGTCCTGGTCCTCCTGGACGTGCCCGGGGACCCGGACGCCCTCCTGGACCTGGTGGAGGCCCTGGAGATCCTGGTCGTGACCGAGGACAACGCCGTCCTCGAGGACGCGGAGGTGGACGGGGTCTCGGTCCGCCGCCTCATGCTGGACCCGGGTGCTCCGGAGATCTGGTACCGGCTGGACGAGGAGGGCCTCCTGGTCGCCGCTTCCCGGGAGGACCTGGCCGGCGCCCTGGCCCGGCGGAGCGGCGGCGGGCCGGCGCTCGCCGACCGGGACGACTTCGTCCGGGCCCGGGATGCCACCTGGCGGGAGGACAGCTACGTTTTCATCTGGGTGGCGGCGGAGGACCTCCTGGGGCAACTCGCAGCCCTGGATCCCGAGGACGAGGACCTGCAGGCCATGCGTCTGCTCATGCCCTACCGGGTCGTGGCCATGGGCGGCGACCCGGAGCCGCCGGGGCTCTCGGATCGCATCTACTACTCCCTGTCCCCGGACAGCCCGCTCCGGGCGATCTTCCTGCCCGGTCCGGGCGGCACCGGGAGCCAGGCGCTCCTGCCCGTCGGCTCGGGCATCGCCGTGGCCTGGAAGATGGAGCCCCTGCGAGCCTGGGACTGGATGCAGGAGCTGTACCAGGGTCTCCTGCCCCCGGTCGGCGAGTGGTTGACCGGTGTCGAGGAGGCCTCCCGCGACAGGGGGGGGGTGGATCTGCGGAACGACATCCTCGCCCGGCTCGGGCCCGAATCGGCCTTCTACCTGGACTTCGGTGGCAGCAGCCTGCTGCCCGACACGGCCCTCCTGATCCAGGCCCGGGATCCCGACGGCCTGCAGATCACCTTCGAGGCCCTGGCGGACAGTCTCCAGGCCCACATGCACCAGGCGGAGTACCGGGGCCACCAGCTGTACTGGCTCGAGCTGCCGCCCGTGGAGCTCGGGGACCTGCGCTGGACGCCCCGGCCGGCCTGGACCTTCACCCGGGGCTGGCTGGTGGTCGCCGCCTGGCCGCAGGTGGTGAAGAAGCTCCTGGCGGGTCTCGAGGAGGGCACCCCGCGGCTGGTGGGGAACCCGGACTTCGCCCGCTTGGAGCAGCGCTTCCGGGGCACCTACGGGCCGGCAGACGGCTGGATGTACCTGGACCTGGTCGCGGCGACCCGCTTCCTCCTGGACAACGGGGCCCCCTTGCTCCAGGCGCTGGTTCCCTCCGGCGGGGGGACGCCCCTGGACGTGGCCCGCTTCCCCACCACGGAGGTGGTGACGCGCCACCTCTTCGGGATGTACATGGGCAGCCGCATCACCGAGGGCGAGTTCCTGGTGGAGATCTACTCGCCGACGGGCTACCTGGGCATGGTCTTAGGCCTGAGCGTCACCGCGGGGGTCGCCGCCTGGCAGATCGCCATCCACCAGGCCGTCGAGGAGCCGGGACCCGGGGAAGCGAAGGCCGAGGACGAGGGACTGGAGTTCTAGACCTGCCCCCCCCCCGGGCGGATCACGCCGGATCGAGCTTCCGCCGCTGGAGGAGCAGCTCCGTGGCCCGGGCCGGCGGGACCGGCCGGGAGTAGAGGAAGCCCTGGGCGAAGTCGCAGCCCAGGCTCCGGAGGTGGTCGCGCTGGGCCGTGGTCTCCACACCCTCGGCCACCACCTGCAGGCCCAGGGTCCGGGCGAGGGCCAGGATGGCCCGGACGATGCCGTCGCTGCTCTGGTCCGTCGGCAGGCCGGTGACGAAGGAGCGGTCGATCTTCACGCAGCGCACCGGCAGGCGGTGGAGGTAGGAGAGGGAGGAGTAGCCCGTGCCGAAGTCATCGATGGAGACCTGGACGCCCATGGCCCGGATCTGCTCCAGGATCTTGGCCGTGGCGTCGGGCGAGGCCACGATCTGGCTCTCGGTGATCTCGATCTTCAGGGCGCTGGGCGGCAGGCCGGTCTCCTCGAGGGCCGTCTCGATCTCGTGCAGCAGACCCTCCTGGGCAAACTGCTGGCCCGAGAGGTTGATGGCCGCGGCCAGCATGTCCAGGTCGGGGAAGCGCCGGCGCCACTCGGCCATCTGCTGGCAGGCCTCCCGGAGGACCCAGCGGCCGATGGGAACCACCAGGCCGTTCTCCTCGGCCAGGGGGATGAACTCCGCCGGCGCCAGGAGACCGCGCCTCGGGTGCTGCCAGCGGACCAGGGCCTCGAAGCCACAGAGCAGGCCATCCTGGAGACGGACGATGGGCTGGTAGTGGAGGCGGAGCTCGCCCCGCTCCATGGCGAAGCGCAGATCGGTCTCGAGCTCGATCTGCTGCAGGGCCCGGGCGTGGGTGGCGGCGTCGAAGACCTCGTGCCGGCCCCGGCCCAGGCGCTTGGCCCGGTACACGGCCGTGTCGGCGTCCCGGAGCATGTCCTCCGGCTTGAGGTAGCCGGTGCCGCTCCAGGCGATGCCGGTGCTGGCGGTGACGAAGACCTGGCGTCCGTCCATCTCGATGGGCACCTCCAGGGCCTTCCCCAGGCGCTTGGCGATGCGCACCGCCGCGCCGGCGTCGGGCAGCTCCTCCAGGAGGATGGCGAACTCGTCCCCGCCGAGCCGGGCCAGCGTGTCCCCGGGCTGCAGGTTCTCCCGGAGCCGGCGGCCCACCTCCGCGAGGAGCTTGTCGCCCAGGGCGTGTCCCAGGCTCTCGTTGATGGCCTGGAAGCGGTCGAGGTCCAGGAAGAGGACGGCACAGCGGTAGTCCTGGCTCCGGGCGGCCCGTCCCAGGGCCTGCTCCAGGCGGTCCAGGAAGAGGGCCCGGTTGGGCAGGCCGGTGATGGCGTCGTGGAAGCTGCCCTGGAGGAGCTGCTCCTCGGCCAGCTTGCGCTCGGTGATGTCGCTCTGGGAGCCGGCCATGCGATAGGGGAGGCCGGTGTCGTCCCGGAGGGCCACGCCCCGGACCAGCATCCAGCGCCAGGAGCCGTCGGCGTGGCGGACCCGGTGCTCGACCTCGAAGTTGGGCGTCAGTCCCGAGAGGTGGCGGGCGATCTCGCTGCGCAGCAGGGGCAGGTCCTCGGGGTGGACCCGCTCCAGCCAGGCCTCGGGCACCGCCGGCAGCTCCCCGTGGAAGCCGAGCTGCTCCTTCCAGCGGGGCGAGTAGTAGACCTGGTTGGCCTGCAGGTTCCAGTCCCAGATCCCGTCGTGGGCTCCCAGTACCGCCAGGGCGTAGCGCTCCTCGCTTTCCCGCAGGGCCGCCTCGGCGCGCTTGCGCTGGGTGATGTCCTCCATGAGGCCCTCGATGACCATGCGGCCGTCGGGGAGCTGGTGGAGCGTCTCGGTCAGGGACACCCAGATGTGGGAGCCGTCCCGCCGGCGCATCTCCACCTCGTACTCGTGGAGCCGACTGTCCCGGCGCAGCCGCTCCAGGAGGAGCGGCCGGTCCTCGGGTCGGGCGTAGTGGTTGCGGATGCGCTCGGCCCGGGCCTGCTCCAGGGAGTCGAAACCGAGGATCTCCAGGAGGGCCGGGTTGGCCTCCAGGAGCTGGCCCTCGAGGGTGGAGCGGAAGACGCCGACCTGGAGCTGGTCCAGGAGGCGGTTGAGGCGGCTGGCCAGGAACTCGGACTCCTCCACCAGGGCCGAGGTGGTCAGCGTGCGCTGCACGGCCTCCACGAGCGTCTTCGGCTCCTTCTGCCAGCCGAACACCACGTCCACGGCTCCCCCGCGCATCCAGCTCGCCACCATCTTCGGGTCCGCCTCCTCGGCCAGGAGGATCACCGGCAGGCCCGGATGGAGCCGGGCGGCCAGGCGCAGAGGCTCGTCGGGATCCTCCCAGGGCAGCGACGTATCGAGGATGGCCAGGTCCCAGGAGCCCCGGGCCAGGGCCTGGAGGGCCGCCTCCCGGCCGTCGGCCGCATGGACCTCCTCGCCCTCGAGCCCCCTCTGGACCTGGTGGGCAACCAGGGAGCCCGCGGGCGAGCCAGCCAGGGCGAGGAGGATGCGCCGGGGACGCAGGCCCTCCTCCGCTTCCTGGGCCTGGCAGGCCAGGCTGCCCACGACACGGAGGCGCTTGTCGCCGTCACTGGGGTCCGGCTGGGGCGTCGTCCGGGGGGGAGAAGGGTCCAACTGGGGCGCGCGGCTGGAGGACGTGCCTGGGACGAGGAGGGAACCGGGGCGGTTCCCCCCTGTTCTGCCTGTGTATCGGTTCAATGAACCCCCCTGCTTGCCAGGAAAAGGGGAAGAAAGGATGCGTCTCCGGGAGCAGACCCGGGCAGACCCATATCTTGCGTGGTGCCCCGTGTGGGACCCCAACATGCTGAGGGGTTGGCTAGGATGCTCCTCATGGATCTGCCGGCCGGAATCGACGACCTTCACGTCCACATCCAGCCCTGGGAGCAGCTGCGCCCCGAGGTCCGGACCGCCCTCACCCGGGGGCGCCCCGATCTCGAGGCGATCGCCCGGTTCCAGGCCGACCCCGAGGCCTTCGCGGCCCACCTGGACGCCTGCGGCATCGACCGGGTGGGTCTGATCAACTACCCCGCCCCGGACATCATGGGCTTCACCGCGGCGACCAACGACTTCGTGGCGGCGTACCGGGACCGGCGGCCGGACCGCTTCCTGGCCTGGGGAGGGATGGATCCACGCCGGGTCGAGGACCCCGAGGCCGAGATCCACCGTCTTCTCGACGAGCTGCGGCTGGACGGCATCAAGATCCACCCGCCCCACCAGGGCTTTCCGGCCAACGCCTACCAGGACGGCATGGAGGGCCTGCGCCTGCTCTACGCGGCCTGCCAGGAGCGGGGTGTGCCGGTCATGGTCCACACCGGGACCAGCGTCTTTCCCGGTGCCCGGAGCCGCCTCGGCCACCCCATGGCCTGCGACGACGTGGCTGTGGACTTCCCGGAGCTGCAGCTGGTCCTGGCACATTGCGGCCGGCCGCTGTGGTACGAGCACGCCTTCTTCGTGGCCCGGCGCCATCCCAACGTCTGGCTGGAACTCTCCGGGATTCCGCCCCGGCAGCTTCCCGAGCGTCTGCCCCGCCTGGAGCTCGTCGGCGAGCGGGTTCTCTGGGGGACGGACTGGCCGAGCCCCGGCGTCCGGGACCTGCGCCGGAACGTGGAGGCCTTCCTCGCGCTGGAGGCCTGGAGTCGGGAGTGGAAGGAGCGGGTGCTGGTCCACAACCCGAAGCGGCTCTTCCCGCCTCGGTGAGTGCGACGCCCGCCCCCTGGCAGCCTGCTAGTACTCGACGGGCCGGGCCGCCCGCATCCCGTCCGAGTAGCCTCCTGCCCCGGCGTTCGGCATCGGCCGCGCCCCGCAACGGGCGTGGACCGGGCCGTTCTTGAAGGAGCCGCCCCGGCGGACGGGGTTGCGGGCGTCCCCGGTCACCCGGGCACCGTCCTCGGGACGCACCGGCTGGTCGTAGGGGGCGAAGGGATCCCGGCACCACTCCCAGACGTTGCCGAGCATGTCGTGCAGGCCGTAGGGATTGGCTGCCAGGCTGCCCACCGGCGCCAGCAGCTCGAAGCCGTCGTCCAGGGAGGGGTCCAGGCCCAGCCACGAGCCGGTATCGGGAAAACGCTGGGCGCTGGCGTCGGCGAGGTTGGCGACGCGGTCCAGGCCGGCCCGGGTCGGCCCGCTGTACCACGGCCAGCTCGTGCCTCCCCGCGCGGCGTACTCCCACTGGGCCTCGGTGGGCAGGGCCAGGTCGAGGTCGGCGAGGAGGGAACGGGCCTGGGCCCAGGAGATGCTGACCGCCGGGTGCAGCGGCCGTGGCTCGAAGCCGGGAACCTTGATGGTGCGCACCGAGTACGCCGGGTTGTCGGCCGTCAGGCGCATCCACTGGGCCCGCGTCAGCTCGTACTTCCCGAGGAAGAAGGGCCCCAGGACCACCCGGTGGACCGGCCCTTCCCGGGGCAGGGCGCTGGGATCGAAGTTGGGGCTTCCCTCCTCCGTAGAGGCGCCCATGAAGAACTCGCCGCCCGGCAGCAGGACCAGGACGATGCCGTTCTCCGGCTCCAGGCGGAGCTTCCCGTCGGGGCCCCTTTCCGGCGGCGAGCCGCTCTGCAGGTGCACGAACTCCCAGAGCCCGCTGTCGGGGTCCCGGCCGATGGGCAGGAGGCCGAGCTGGGGCGGCAGGTCGAGGCCGCCGTACCGGGGACACTCCTCCCGGCTGGCGATGGAGGCCCGGGCCTCCGCCCAGCGGGCCGCCGCCTCCGGCCCGGTGACCGAGCGCTCCTCCACCACCCGGGCGAAGTCGAGCCGGTGCTGGACCCGGGTGACGGTGCCAGTGGCGGGGTCGAAGAAGGCCTGGAGATCGGCCAGCAGCGCCTCCTCGGTGCCATACCACCAGTCGTCCCGGGAATCGGCGAAGACGAGGCTTCCGTCCGGGGCCGTTGTGGCCCGGGCCCGCAGGTCCGCCAGGGCCCGCTCGTGGACCGCCACCCGGCGCTCGAGGGCGCGGGCGTCGTCCAGCCAGCGGACCATGACCGGGATGGTCTCCGGCCGCGCCGGGCCGAGCTCCACGGCCTGGGCCTCGAGGCGGGCGAGGTCCTCGCCATCGGCCAGGAGCAGGACCTGCTCCGTCCGGGCCACCGCCCGGTCCCGCTCGGCGGAGACGTCGTGCACGTAGCGCCAGGTCAGCGCGGCCAGGAGCAGGAGGGAGGCGGACACCACCCGGTAGAGCGCCCGGTTCCGCCGCCAGGCGAGCTGCAGGCGCCGCCAGGCCGTCGGCCGCCGGTAGCCACCCTTATTACCCTGTCCTCTCCATACACCTTCTTCAATATATTCCGGAATGA